>JBBTYG010000079.1:0-19025 GCA_038061855.1 Patescibacteria group bacterium
TATCGGAAACCCTCGTCCGAAAACGACCCCCTTGTGGAATTCTCGCCTCATCTATTTTTAAACCTGATATGACTTTTATCCTTGATATAACGGGTTGAGATAATTCAATGGGTAGCGACGCGACTTCCCGCAAATCCCCGTCAATCCTAAAACGGATCCGAAGATAGTGCTCCATCGGCTCGATATGAATATCCGACGCTCTGCTCGCTAACGCTTCCTTAAACGTGTCTGCAACGATTTTGATTATCGGCGCTTCCTCTCCCTCTCCTCCTTCTTCGAGATGAATAATTTTCTGTCCGCTCTTGCCGGATTTAATATCGAGCTGATGAACGGCGCGTTCTAGCTCGTTGCGGTACGGCGAATATTTCCTGAGCGCGTCTTTCCAATCGCTAAAGGATATTAGGTATACTCCAAGATTGAGGCGTTCTTTGCGCGCGATGAATCGGAGCGCTTCCTGCGCTTTTTGGCTATCTGGATGAAGCATCCCCACTATCAATAAGTTTTCTTTCTTCGCCATAGGTATGGCCTCGTACGTACGGGCAATTTCTTCCGGCACAAGTACTAATAATTCTTCTATAATAGATTCTGAATCAACCTTCTTATACGGGACCCTGAGAATCTTACTTTTGATCTCCGCGATGCGAACGTCGTCTACCAATCTGTCGGCAATAAGAATCGCCTCGATGCTTTTCCCGGACAAGAGAGCGTCTTTCTTCACCTTCTCGGAAACTGTTTGATCGAGAAGCCCAGCCTTTTGTATTTCCTGCAACAGATCTTGGTCGGTCATGGAGTCAAAAACGGATTAAGCCTCCCAACGCTCGCCGGAGAAGGCAATGGAACGTATGGTTTGAGCGCTTTGAAGTCTGGACTATTCGCAACTTCGTCCGGGCTTAGATCCGCTTTTGCGAGCGGATCTATGTTTTTATAGCTTGGTGGAGAAATAACTTCAACAAGAGGCGGTTTCTTAAAGAACAGAAAATATACGGCAATCCCAACAATGGCAAGCAAGGAAATCCATATCACAAGATTCACGACGTCAATCTTTTTCTCGCCTTCTTCGGAAACTATTATCGCCATATAAAGAGTATGATAATTAATTCCGCGGTGACTCTGCGGACCCGCGGCCACTACTATAGTTTAACTTATACACCGTAGGAAACAACGCGTACATATATTCACATTTCCCACGCGAAATAATCGCATAAAAAGTCTTAGGCTACTGACTTTGGTAATACGCTGAAACCGCAATGTTAAACGTATATTTATCTACCGCTTGTGAGATTTTGTTTTTGTCCACATCAATAATCGGGCTAATCGTGAGTGATTTAATGTCGAATATGCGGATATTTGTCTGCAATTGGGAAAGAAACGTCTTGAAATCATCATATGAACCCACGAGCGAAGTCGATAAAGATAGCGTGCCTATCGGACGCTGAAGCGCCGCTTTAAGATTAGAAGGATCTAATTCTTTTACTCTTTCTTTTACTCCCACAGATGTATTGGACAAACCGGAAACGGAAATAGAAACACTTTTAAACTGCAAATTATTATTTTGAGATAATCCATAGAGCTGCGCCACCGCGCCGGAGATATCCGGCTCCACTGGCAAAACCAAAGAAACCGTCTGCTGAATTTTTTCATTTTTGGTATTGTAGTCCTTGATAAGTTGCTTGACTGTGTTAATTGCTTGCTTTTCTTTATCCAAAAACGACTGGAGACTTGCCATTGTGCCTTTAAGCTTAAAAGTCTCGCCGTATGCGGGCTTAATAAGCTGAAAGTAAATAACCACGGATCCGACAAAAAATACAACTCCCAAAATCATGCTTAAGAATCTCTTTGTTGTCTGTTTCATTTCTTACTTCTTATTTAGTGGTTGTCGCATTTTTGTCTAATCTATGAGACCTCGAAAAATAATTCCTATCGAGGGACAGCTGAACGCTAAACTGCCATTCGCTTCCGGAAGATGAAATTCCTCCAATTCCGAGCTTCTCTATCTCTGGCTTATTCTCAAGCCACGATACTTGCTGTAATGCGTCGTCCATTGTTATCGTCGAAACATTGTAAGACATTTGACCCACGGTAAAATTAACAGTGAGATTTTTTATATACGAATTGACCTGTGTATTTTTTTCAATCCAATCAAAAGCGCGGAGTCCAATAATTTGAGAAGCTAATAAAGATTTGATATTCCCAAGCTGGGAATAGAAATTAACAAGCTTTAATTGATCCCCTGAGGACACTTGTTGCCCAAACTGATCAATATCCTTGTTTATTTTTGCTATCTGCGCCTTGAGATAGGGAGTGTAGCCAAAAGCGAGCCCCAAATATACGGAAAGGACTACGAAAAATATGGTTCCGGAAAACATCAGGAGCTTGCCCGACCAGCCAGGAGTTCTTGGAGGCTCTCGTCCTAATTGTTCAACAACTTTTTGAGGAAGAGGCATGATTTATCTTTGATTGCCGTTTCAAATAGTATACCCCGCAGGAAATAAAATAGAAAATAACTATTAAACGACGAGCCTTATTTTTTAAATCGCTGCAATGCAAGGCCAAGCGCAACGCTCATGAGCGGATTAAGTTCTGACAACATCGGGGTCATATTTGGGTGGCACTCAAATTGCGCGAAAGGCGCTGCCTTTACAATTGGAAAATTAAACTCTTTCCCAAAATAAGTTTCGATTCCCGAAAGATTTGCTCCTCCGCCGGCAAGCATAAGTCGCTCGATTTTTCGGGCTTGAGGAAATTGATTTTGATATTTAAAAATAGAATTCTTAACTTCTCCGATTATGGCATCCAAAAATGGAAGCATTATCGTTGATAATTCGAAACCAGGACCAACGCCGTTAATACCACGCTCTTTTTTTAACTCCTCAGCTCGAAGAGAAGTTATTCCAAGACCAGTAGCCAAAGCCTGGGTAAGCGATGCCCCGGCAAAATCGCTCTGGGTATTAAACCTGAATTGCCCTTGCTCCAAAAAAGCAACATTCGTCGAACGGCTTCCGATGTCAACGATGACGGTTGGAGTTGGATCATCGCCTCCGAAAATCCGCGAAAGACTCAAGCTCTCAAGTTCCAGCGCGCTAAGCTTTAAACCGGCCAATTTGAAAATCTTTTGATACTTTTTAATCTGCTCCTGCGGAACGGACACCATAAGAACTTGAATATGCTTAAACCCGCGCTCGTCGGTAAACTCTCCGACCTTCATCCAATCAAGAGCAACTTCAGAAAGCGACACTGGAACGTATTGCTTAGCCTGGAATGGTATCGCCTTCTCTATGTCAGCGGGACTCATGTCCGGAAAATCTAGCACGGTCGTGAAAGCCGAAAATACTGGGAGTGACGCGACGGCTTCCGTGGACCGAGTCTTCATTTCCCGCAAAATCAGGCGCAAAAATTCCACCACCTCCTTCTCAAAAAGCTTCAGCGTGCTTGTCTGGAGCGCTTGATTTGCGCGCGCAAGATATCCTCCTGATTCCAAAAAACCGTAATTTATAACTCGCGGAAGTTTTCCCCCGCGTTCCACCTCAACGACTTTTATAGAAGTAGTTCCTATATCAACACCAAGATATGAAGAGTTTAGACTTAGATTGTTTTTAAAAAACTTGAAAATATCTGCCATTTCGGTTCATTATACCCCGTCTTGGGTATAAAACCTATACAAAATACTCTTTGTTTCATACTATTTCTATGACACATAAGGATGAATACAGAGAGCTTTATTAACATATTATTTCCTTCTCGCTGCATCAACTGCGAAAAACAAACCGAGGGGCGAAGCGTCATATGCGCCGAGTGTTTTGGGAATATTGACCTGAATAAAACGCTCTTCTGCGGACAATGCAGGGCTCGCCTCCCGGAAGGAAAAAAAGTGTGCCACAAAAGCGCTCCGTACCTATTGGGGGCGGCGGCTAACTACGAAAACGGCGCTGTCAAAAATATGATACACGGACTAAAATTCCGATTTTTGAAAAAGTCGGGCGAGGCTCTTGGAAAATTACTAGTACATTACGTGGATTCCGTCGCCAAACTACAAGAATTCGACATAGACAAAAAAGATGGCGCCGTCGTGATACCTATTCCTCTTTCTAAAAAACGCGAAAGAGTTCGAGGGTTTAATCAGTCGGAGATTATCGCGCGCGTTTTTGCAGATCGTTATGAATTTGATCTCGCATTAGACTGCTTAGTCCGCACGCGAGATACGGTGCCTCAAAGTGAAACCGGAAATATCGCCGAACGGCTTCGGAACGTGCGTGAGTGTTTCTCGGTTATAAACGAAAAACCGCTGATAGACAAAAAAATGGTTGTACTCATAGACGACGTGACTACTTCTGGGGCCACTATCCTCGCAGCCGCAAAAGAATTAAAACGTGTCGGGGTAAAACACATTCTCGCTCTCGTTATCGCAAAAGCTTGAATGATTGAAATCAAATATCATTTACATTAAAGGTTGATTCTTTTATTATGAACACATGGCCGAACACGACCCGCAAGAAATAGCGTGGGAAGCTCCTGAATTCGAATATAGGCATAAGGATATCTCGTGGTATTGGATCTCCATCATTGTCGCTGTCGTATGCATAGGATTTGCCGCATGGCAAAAAAATTTCCTCTTTGGCTTTTTTGTATTGGTCGCGGAAATTCTAATACTCGCGTGGGCAAACCAGCAGCCGGCAATATTCAATTTCCGGCTTACCGAAAAAGGATTGTTCATTCAGAATAAAAAATTCTATTCTTACGGGGACATAGAAACATTCTCTTTTTACAGCTCTGATGAAGGTGATTTTGAGAACATTGTTTTTAGGTTTCATAAGCACCTGCGCCGGCCAGTGAAAATTGCGGCTCCCAAAAATCGTTTCCCTGAAATACAATCGTTTCTTTCGGAACGCGTTGCGGAAATAAACCACGAACCGTCGCTCATCGACACGATTGAAAAATTTATAGGGTTTTAATTTTAGTATATAGTTAAGTCACGCCCTCGTCGTTCAACGGATAGGACGCAAGATTGCGGATCTTGCAATCGAGGTTCAATTCCTCGCGGGGGCACCAGGAAAATTGATTTAAATGAAGCCAATTAATTTTTTGCTGGTACTTTTTGTAATCATCTGTGCCGCGCTTTTCGTATTTTTTTATGTCGGCATGAAAATGCAAATTTCGAATTCTTTTTCTTCACAGCCATCGGGCGCTTCGACGATAAACGTATCTCCAAATAATCCGACGAGAACGACAGTTCGTGACGGGACCAATAACACATCCGGATCGTCAACAGGTAAATTTATTCCAACTAACTTCAAAGGCCCAACTGGCCAGCCTACTATTATAGGCCCAAGCGGCCCACCGCCGAATTATTGAAACCGAACCAGTATGATATAATAATCTAGGATATAGTTGGAATTCTGGATTATTATAAAATGAGGAAAGATAAAGCACTCGCAATAAAACTTAGAAGAAGCGATAAAAGCTATAGCGAAATCAGCAAAAAGCTCGGAATTTCCAAAAGCACTCTCGCCGAGTGGTTTAGACACGACCCACTCTCTCAAAAGACAAAACAACTTCTTACAAGACGTGCAGCTGAAATTTCCAGGAAAAGGATGATAAGGTTGGGGGAAATAAATAAAATCCGATGGGAAAAGTGGCGCGAATCGGCACGAAATGAAGGACGGAAACTTTTCCCCACGCTGGTACAAAATCCACTTTTCATCGCAGGTCTAATGCTTTATTGGGCCGAAGGTGACAGTAAAATAGAAAATCCTTTCAGGCTAACGAATACAAATCCAAAAATGATTGCCCTCTATATAAGGTTTTTAACAAAAATATTGCGCGTGCCGATCGAAAATCTACGAGCAACTGTTATTTTATATCCCGATCTTTCAGAAAAAGAATGTCTACGATTTTGGGAAAAAACAATGGGAATATCGGAATCCCAATTTTATAAAACACAATTCATAAAAGGACATCATCCTACAAAAAGACTCTCAAACGGAATATGCATGATAACGTGCGGAGGTCGGCAACTAAAAGAAAAGGTTGCTGTTTGGATTGACCTTGCAAGCAATCAGTTGCTACAATCAAGCCTACGGCGGGATTAGTATAGTGGTAGTACACGACATTGCCAATGTCGAGGCGCGAGTTCGATTCTCGTATCCCGCTCCACAATTAGACTTTTTCAAGTAGCTCAAAAAACGGTACGCTTATTACTTTGCTTACTCTGCGGCTTTTCCGTTGCTGCTGGAGCAAGCGAACCGGCGGTTCTCAAAAAGCAAGAACTGGAGCATATTTTGACTATCCCCTCCCAAAAACGTACGATAAATCTTGTCCCAGAGAAAAAACAAGTAACTAATTACACCCTATTACGTTTTCTATGTTAGATGGCGAAGTACACATTATAAAGCGCGCCGTCAGGGGAGATTCCTCGGCCTTTGGTTTGCTCTACGATCACTACCAACCGAAAATATATCGGTTTGCATTGGTTAAGGTGAGCCACCGTGAGGAGGCCGAGGATCTTACCCACCAGGTTTTTTTAAAAGCATGGCAAAGCATTGAGTCATACCAAGATTTGGGATTTCCCTTCTCGAGTTGGCTCTATAGGATAGCCCGAAATCATGTCGTTGATTATTACCGGACGAAAAAGGTAACAGAAAGCATTGACGACACAGATCCTGAAAAAGCACCGGTAGAACATTCGCTTAATAGCGATCTCCTGGAAAAGCTGGAAGTTGAACGAGTAAAAAACGCGATCAGGAAGTTGAAACCAGAATATCAAGACGTGATTATCATGCGCTTTGTCGAAGATCTGCCGATCCGAGAAACGGCGCTAGCTCTCGACAAGAGTGAGGGGGCGATAAAACTCCTCCAGCATCGGGCAATCAAAGAAATACAAAAAATGCTGGGCGAGAATGTTAAATACTAGAAAATGGAAGATATAATCAAACAACTCAAAAAACTGCAAAAAATAGAGGCGGATAAACGATTTACGGAACGATCGCGAGTTGTGATTATTGGAACTCAAAAACGAAGAAGTGTGTGGGATGTCATTTTAAAAAATGTCGAATTGGGAACTTCTTTCGCGCTTGCCGGAATTTTAATAATCACGATATTCGGAGGGTTTTCGGCGTGGAGATTTCTCTTGCCTCTAAAGCTTTCAAATTTAGACACCACCGGCCTTAAGGCAGAAGCGCAGGCCGTAGACATTCAAATACAGCTTACAAACTTAAACTACGACGAAATTACTGGCGCTGCTGAATCAACGGCGCCTTCCATGGAATCGAAGAACGCGCCGGGAAAAATCTGGGCTGAAAATTCCTCAAATCGACAACCGGAAGAAACGCCGAGCACGCGTGCTACGTCATCTGCGAGCAACGGAACGCTTTCAATCGATGAGGCACTGGAAAAACTCGCGGAATAAGAGGTTATTACCGTTTCAATGAATTTAAAAAAAATATTGATGGGAAGCGCCTTTTTCTTTTTCGCGCTTATGGGAATTGGAGTTTCGGCGGCGCATGCAAAAGAATGCTCATTAAATCAATCTAAATTTGAGGCGCTGTCATCTGCCGATGATTCGCAGGATTATCATCAAAAGATACAAAAAGAGCTTATCCTGCGAAAAGACCTTATCTCGAATACGCTCGCGTGCGCTATCGAAGAAGCATCTGCGCTTAAAACAGACGTTGATAAACTTGGCAGCGCTGGACCAGAAAGAATTTGGTTTAAGATTTCAAGCCTTCTCGAAAACTCAATAGAATACTACAAACTCCAGCTTACAAAAGTACCCAATCTTGGGCTTGAGGGAAGTCGTTATTTCTCAAAAGACCTTCTCGTCTGGCGCAGAGGAAATTATGTCCCCATCGCAAAAACAGCTTCGAATTTCATTGTATGGTCAGAAAATCAAAACCTCTTTCGCGCAGCTCAAAATAGACTGGATCAAATTAGCGGTGCCGTAACAATTCTTAAGTTGATAGAAAACGAGTCGATTCAAGTAAAATGGAATAAAGCAAGCAGCATCTTTCGCGCCGCGTTAACTGAAAATCAAAATGCGAAACGCGGCCTTGAGAACCTTGACTCCCCGGAAGAAACACTTACATCAATAAAACTCTCTCTAGAATCTCTGTCTGAAACATATAAAATACTTTACGACCTTGTAGTAGAAATAAACGAACTCACGTCGAAGATACAACAGTCGAAAGAAAGGTGATTTCTCTGTGTGGCTTTCTGGGGCTGCGGTAAAACGCAGGCAGCTAAAAACCCATCGAGATAAACTCGACGGGTTTTTAGCTATGTAGAAAGTTCCTGCTATTTTACAGCGTCCTTCAATCCTTTGCCTGCCTTAAACTTCGGTTTTGTGGAAGCGCCGATCTGGATGGTTTCTCCAGTCTTCGGATTCCTGCCCTGGCGTGCTGCCCGCTTTACCACCATAAACGTTCCGAAGCCTGTAATAGCAACATCTTCGCCGCGACTCAAAGTCTTTGTGATAACATCAAGCACAGACTCAACAATCCGCTGCGCGGCTGCCTTTGTCTCAATGCTGGCTTCCTTCATCACGGCTTCAACTAATCCATCTTTAGTCATTGTGTATGTTTAAAAATATGCATCTTACTCGACCTTTTATGTGCGTAGATAAAGTATAGCAAATACAAGGGAAAATTCAAAGTCTATAGAGAACGGCTTTTGTCTTCGGATTTCTTGGCTAAGAGAGATAAATCATCGACTCCACGCTGCTCCGCCAGAGAAATTCCGAATACCATGCCAAAAGCAAACCACGCATGCCTCCATAAAAAAGCGTTGGTGAAAAAAATGTCTACGGCAACTATGACCGAGACCAGTAACCATGCTACTTTTACATCAAACATGCTCGAATCACAAAGGTTTCTTATAGCTCGGATTACCGCGCCAAATAAATTGGCTAGAATCGCAAAGAATATTATTGATGCTCCTATTCCTCCGTATAATGCCACTTCCAAAAAAGAGTTATTGGTTCCGATTTTGCTGCTAATAGGATAACCAAAACCAACGCCCTGCGGGGTCTTGAAAATAGATTTAAGAAAAACCGGCCAGCCATAACTATGAGATTGCGCTTGAATGGCAGATGGGCTGAGCGTGACTACGCTGATTGCGAGGTTTGCAGCTCTGTCTGCAATAAATGGCTTCATTTTTAGCCCGTCGTTTGGTATAAGCAGATAGCCGCCGAGGCCAGCTACAATGCAAATCACAACAAGTTGCTTAATCTTAAACCACTTTCTCCTCTGTATATAAAAAATGAAACACAAAATTAGGGCAAGCGCCAACGCAATCCAAGAAGCGCGCGAACCAGCCCACATAATAAAATTAGCAATGATAATGAGCCATGCGGCGGTAATGATTTTTAACCACTGCGTTCGTGCCGCCAACATAAGACCTATGCCGACAATAAAGACGATTGCCATCCAAAAACCGAATAGGATTGGCGTCTGCAGAAACCCGGTAAGGCGACCGCCGCTTATATACGCATCCGGGCTTAAATCCCAATACGCGGGAAGGACGACTGCGGGAGAAATAAAAATCGCCGCGCAGACCAGCATAAGTAACTTTTTGTCGTAGCAGATGAGAAACGCAGCGAGAAAAAAGACGTATGAGTTAAAAATTACCCGCGCGAAATTCACCGCGGTTTCGGCGCTGATAACGCTCGTGCCCGGACCAGCATACATTAGAGCTTGCGCCACAGCGATCAAGGCAACTAATGCTAAAAAATAATATACATACGGACGGAAATGCTGCCATACGTTCCTAAAGAGAAGACGCGCCTCGCCATCCACCGCGAGAAACACCCCGATTATCGCAGCGAGGAGATCGAATACTTTTATAGACGTACCAGTTCGAAAAATTAAAAAAAATACCGCTATTGGCGCAAGACAACGAGTTAAAATTTTTATTCTGCTCAACGAGTCTGTTGTATCTAATTTCTTATCTAAATCGACATTTGCGGGCAAGGAAGAAATAAGCATATTCTATTTATTCTAATGCATTGCCGCGCAAAGAACTACGGACCGGTCTTAATTCCCAGCTGGTCCAAAATCGGCTTCAAAGAACCGTAGGAGGGGCTCTTTGCAAAATCAAATTTGAGCGCAACCTCGCTCAAATACCCTTTTGCGATCTGATAATCCCCAATGTAAAAATACGCGATTCCGATCTTCAACTTTGTTTCAAGATCATCAGGCGCCATGCCCAATACCGTCTTGTACATATCTATCGCCTCCTCGATATGCCCCGCGTCTGCAAAATAGTCGGCGACAGTCCGCGGCTCGTAATAGTTTTTCCATTGCTTACCGAGTTCGATAGCCTTCTTAAGCTCGGCAAACCCTCCAGCGGAATCTTTATTCGCCGAAAGGAGAAGACCATAATAGAAATGGGAGTCTGCAACCTTAGGATCGAGATCGAGCGCAACTTTTAGAATCTTTATAGCCCCCTCGAAATCACCGCGGATTGATTTTGTCTTCGCCATCGAAAAATATATCTCCTGTCGGTTGGGAGAAAGTTTAAGTGCAATGCTTGATTCGCGTTCTGCCGCGGCAAGAAACGCATCTGGATCCGCATCCGACGTCTGGTTGTACATATCGACAAGCGCATAGTGATTATAAGCATCCTGCGGATGTTCCATCGCAACTTGCTTCATCTCGCGTATCGCTCGAATCGCATCCTCTTTTTTAACCGCCCCCGGATTATAGAAATATGCCTCCGAAACTGCCGCGGCGAAATCCCGCGCGAAATTCCACTTGTAAGGACTCCGCTCCGCAAGCGCCTTATCGAAATTTGCAATCCCTAATGTAGGATTGCTGCGGAATTTCTTAAAACCAAAAAATTCATAATACGAGGCTTTCATACTGGGAATGTTAAGCATATATGCCAAAACAATTCCGACCCCGATGATTGCCAAAAAATATGGAGAAAAAACGCCTTGCTGACCGCTCTGTTTGCTGTCGCCATAAACAGAATGTTTTGCTATTAAATATCGCTCTCTATATTCTCCGTCAACGAACGCCAGAAATGTATAAAACATAAGCGTCGGACCGATGGTGTCGAATACGAATAGATCTCTCACTATAAATCCGCAAGCGGCAGCCACGGCAAACCGACCGAAAAGATTTTTGGTCTTAATCGCCTGCCACGCAAAAACCAAGAAAAAAGCGATCCGCGCAAGAAGCAATAGAACGCCGCCGGAAACTAAATCTTCTAAAACAAAATTATGGGGTTTATCAAACCTAGTTTCCTGATAGTTTAATTCCAGAGCGCGCGGGTCATAATATTTATTGTACGGCACATTAAAATTTTCCCATCCCCATCCGAGAACCGGCCGATCAACAAATCCTTTCCACGCGGCCTTGAGAGCGATAAGCCTAGGAAGAAGCGAGGTATCGGATTCAGATATGGAAAGCGAAACGTCTCTAAAGCGATTAAGTCCTGGGACTCTCTCCCAGAAACTATTCTGCCGCGTAAACCAAAAAAACGATCCGAACAAAAATAAGAAAAGAAGTAAACCGGCATACAAACGCCTGGATGATAGTATTCCATTTACATCTGGCGGACGGAACGCAAAAACGCAAAGAAGCGCGAAAAACCCAAATCCTAAACCAAGGATATCTCCGCGAGTTTCCGAGAAAAAAAGAGCTGTGAAGCAGAGAAGTACAAACACGGCAATACTTCCCCGCATAACATGCAAAAGGCCGTTTATGTTTCGATCAATACTGCGCAACCCAAGTTTTTTAGAAACGCGGAGTGTATCTAAAAGTAAGTAGAGCCCTATAAGAATGTTGAACGACAAATAACCGGCCATGAATGTCGGATTCCCGAATGTTGAGCCAGGACGTCCTAAAATGCCCGGCTCTACAAGCAGAAGGTTGGGTATTTTCTTCTGAAAGATGGCGAGTAAGCTCACAAGCGCCGCGGTAGCGAGCGACGCATATAAAATCTTTTTCCACGGAATTTCTTTGTGCAGCGAAGAGAGAACGAGTGCAAATGCGGCAAGGTGTAATAACGTGAAAATGCCGAGCATTCGTTCATAGGTTGACCAAAAACTCCTATGGAAATCAACGCCTAAAAGTGAAGTGATTATCAAAACTCCCAAAAATCCGGCGCCAGCCAAGAGCAAAGGCGTTCTTTTCGGCCTATACCGCGGATCCAAAATCGCAAGCGTGAGCCATACGACGAACAAAATTTCAACTACAAACTGAAAAAAAAGCGTCTTTGAAAAAATATATGGATATACGCCTTGTTTTAAATAAAAAAGCGGTGTTCCGATAAGAACTATAAAAATCAAAGCCTGTGCGGCGCTTAAAAGATATGAGCGCTTCATGGGTCTAATGATACACGAAGCATAAATACAAACCAAAAACCCCCTCCGACCGAAATCGAAGGGGGTTTGGTTCAGGCAACACTCAAGATATTGCCACGAATATATAGTCGCTCAGACTATGTGCCGACGCTGAAGGTTACGGAGTTGAGGTTGATCGGGACAACGACTTTGCTTGGCAGACTAAGAGCAGTTGACGCCGCGCCATCAAGCGCATCCGTAAACCGTATGGATGTTATCGCATTGATTGTGGCGGTAAGAGTCTGTGCAATGCTTGCCGTAGCAGCTTTGGTCGCTGTCGAGTCAATTCGGAGCGTCCATGTCCGCGAAGTGCTCTTGCTGATGGTCTGACCGGCAGTGGTCACGCCAAGGTTAAAGGTCTTCGTACACGCGCTAACTCCGGGATCACACACAGAAGAAGTGGTGTTAGCAGTTCCTAATGTGTTGCCGTTCTCGTCAAGGAGCGACACTCCGTCGAGGAATGTAACGATTGACGGGGCGGTGCCCGCGAACTGCACAACGACGCTGTTGATAGCAACATCACCCGCGCTCGACGCAGCAAACGTCAAGGTCGCAAGGTTATCGCTGGCCGATTTAGCGCGACCGGAGGCCACGCCAAGCGGTGCCGAGCTGAACACGATGTTGCTGCGAAGCGCTGTCATAGTATTGCTGTTCGCAGAAGACAAGGTTATGGCAGAGGATGCGTTGGAGGTGCTGCCTAAAGCAACTACCACATCCGCAACTGCGTCGTTAACCGAATCCGTTGACGTCGCAATCCTGAAGACATGCGTTGTGTTATCCGTCGCACCCGATGAAGAGTACGAGGATACATCGCCCTTCAAGACCAAAAGCAATGAATTGGCTTGAGGCACAACCACTGGGGTCGCGAAGTGGAACTGGTAGTAATAACCCGCCGCGCCAGTTGCAGATGTGCTCGCATTGGCGTGAGTATTGGCAGATGTATTAGCAGAACCAGCAGTTCCGACAAGCGTAGAACCGCTGTACAAGCTCAAATTGCCGAAAGCAGCTTTTACTGTTGACGTTCCGCTGCTCTGGAAGACGTTCAAATCGGTGATCTTTACGTCTTCAACGTTCGAAGTTTCTGTAAACCTGAAAGTTGCAAGGGAATTACCCGCTGAGCCCATCACGAGCTGATCAGAAGGAGCTTGTCCGGAATCGGCTGAAACCGTAATCGTCGGCTGTCCGGCGAAAACGATCGCCTGGCCATTCGTAGAGCTGCAGCTGATCGAAGTGAGAGACACAAGTCCGCTTGCCGAACATCCCGTGACTATCGTTGCCGGATTAATGGTTCCCGTCGAACCGGAAATCGTATCGGCATAGATATCAACATAGGTCGTCGCACCCGCGGCAACTGTAAATGGAGTACCCGAGAACGAGTAGACGGTTCCGGAAGCCACGCTTCCTTGCGTAGTTCCGAATTGCGCGGAACCAACCATCACTTTTAAGTTATTCCATACGTTGTTGCCGTTCGACTGAATGTTCAGATTGTTTATCCGAACTCCTTCAGCCGAAGAAGCCGTGAATGCGTATGAGCCAATTCTTCGGTTCGACGCGCCGCCGGATTGAGTTACCGTACCGATCGAGCTATTCCTCGCGAGCGTCAAGCTTGTCGCGGCAAGCGTAAGCGCGCTTCCGTTAACCGATCCGCTTGAAGCGGTGGATGCGGACGTGAGCCCTTGTAAGTTGCTGGTGTTGCCAGTCAAGATACCGGTCACGTTTGTGAAGCTTGCAGTTGACTTGACATCAGCAATCAAGGACAAAACGCGAGTCGTATTCGCCGGAACTATATAGTTGATCGGCGAAGAACTGTTACCAAAACAATTCCTGTAACTCGAAGTTGAGTTAGCGAATGCCGTATCGGTACACGTCACGCTCGTTGTGAGCGTATTGATCGTTGTACCAACCTGACCTCCCGCATCATCAACCAAGACCAAATTCGAGAATTGGCTGTCCATCGTGAGCTGGGAAGAAGCATTGGTCAAATTAAGACCAACTCCCAACCATTTCACTTTCACCGCCTCGCCAGCGGCATAGATAGTGAATTTCGCAAGTACAACTCCAGATTGCCCCGGAGCAATGTTGCCAGTCGGGGTATTCGACGCCTGCGAAACCGTGATGGTTCCCGCAAGGATCGTTACCTGCGTACCGACTCCGCCTACAACGGTCGGGGAGACCGGAACGTTATATTGCGAATCGATCGCCAAGATATCGTACGAGTTCAAGATCTCGAATTGGAAGGTATAGCTTGGTGATCCCATGATATCCGCCCATACCTGGATATTGTTCGCACCGGTGTTCAAGATACCCGGATTCGCCGTCATATCGAAGTATGCGTTACCCGATGGATCAACCTGCGCTAATGTATTTCCAACTTGAGTTCCATTAACCGTCAACTTCACGTTTCGGATGTCGGTTTTCGTTGCCGATCCGATGACGCGGAAGTTGAGTGATGAAAGTTTAACTTTGCTGTTGCCCACGGTGAAACTCCATGCACCAACCAAGTTATTGTTGGTTCCCGCTGTTACGCTTGATCCGATTGAGGATGAAGCAGTAACAAGGGTCGCCAAGCTTGGGTTGGACACAGACGTTACTGTGAATGTATTGCCGTTTAGCGGGAAACTGCCAGCTGCGGCAATTAAAGCATTGCTCGCATCCCATGCCGTCACATTGGAAGCGGAAGAAACGCCGAAGCCAACTGTATTGCCAGCCGAAAGGCCAGTCGCCACGTCAATGGCAAGCCATACCTTTCTTGTCTGACCCGCCGCGACATTAAGCGACAATCCAGAAAAAGCGACAACTCCGCTAGAAATGGAATTGTATTGCGCAATAACTTTGCCGTCCTCAACTACATATGCTCCGGAAATGGAGCTGTCAGAGAGAACGCCAATTTTATTGAACTTGAGTTCGGAAACGGTTACGCCGCTCGCGGTTCCAGCAGTCAAGTTGACCGCCAAAACCGGCGTTCGTGCCGCCGCTGCTCCGCTACTCGAGATAAGAGAACCTGGCGCTGGATTATCCGACGCCAAACTAACCGACAAACCAGTTGCCGGAGCCGGTACTACCGGGCCTGGGCCTGGGCCTGGGCCCTGCGTTATCGCCAACGAGTTAACGCGGGCTTTTGTTATCGGACCGAAGTACCCAGCTGCCGGAGAAATACCAACCGATGCCTGATACGCAGCCAAAGCTGATTTGGTTTTTGCGCCAAAATAAGTTGACTCGCTACCAGGAGATCCCGCGCCGGTCGCAGAGACTTGCGCTCCGTGCGAGTTCAAGAATTGCTGCAAAGCTTTGACATCGTCTCCAGTACTGCCCACAGTGAGGTTGCGGGTGAAGTTATAGGACGTGCTTTGGCTCTGCATTCCGAGTTGCGATTGAAGCTGTTGAATCTGTGCCAAAAGCGCGGCTATCTGCGCTTGAAGATCGCCGGTCGTTTGCGCATTCGCAATCGGGAAAAGAAGAAGCGCTCCAGACGCCCACACGGTGGTGGTCGCCGTAAGCGCCGTTGAAATCAATTTCTTACTGAATGTATTCATTTATTGTTATTAATTTTTCGACTTTGTTTTTTTATCGACCGTATTTTTATTATTTGAGGTCGTCGACCTTTCTCAAAATTCCTGAAAATCATACATCGCTTCGACCCGCCGCCAACCGAGTGAGGATCAGTAGCAGAGGAGCGGTATATAATTTTTTGTTATCTTGGTTTAATTTAGTTAATTTATAAAACAAAAACTCGCTTTTTGAGCGAGGCAGATTTAGGTAGGGTTTAGGGTCTAGCCACTAGAAAAACGGGGGTTAGGAATCCTGAAAAGAACCTAGACCCTATTGGCTAATTTACCTACTCCTTGGCTCAGCCTCACTCACTGTCCTCCGACATGAATCGGAGAACCTGAACCTAACTGTATTATTCTAGCAAAAGGCCTGTTATTTGTCTGTGCATAACCATCGACCTTCAGCATAACTTATAACGTACACTTACTTGAAAAGGTTACTTAACTTGCCGCGCAATGTCGTCTTTTTTCTCGATCTGATAGGTTTTATAGTAGGTGGAAGGGCCGCCACTACCAACTCGCTCTAAAAGACCACGTTCTACTAAATCCTGCAAGTCGTAACGGATAGTCCGCTCGCTAACATCGTGGAAATAATCTTGCACGTCTTTTAATCGGCAATTGCCGTTTTGCCGGATTATTTCTAAAATTGCCGATTGCCGAGCTACCGACTTAGCGACAATATTGACATTCTCCTTCTGCTCCGGCTGAAAATCTTCATGCATCAAGCTCTTATAATCACTTTCTTGGCTAAGAATTGGAGAAAAAATAAGATTCGATGAATCTTCTTTTTTTTCTGGAGAAGAAACCGGCATTTTGGAAAAAGACCCATCAAGATTTACAAGCGTTGGCTGTCCAATCAGTTTCTTATATTCGGCAATTGCCGAATTGAATTGCCTAATTTCTTGTGCCATTGTTTCAACATTTCGCAGATGGACAATACCCGCATCCCCGCCAAGGCGCAATAAACACTCCATTGATTCGGCAATACTCTTACACTCCGAGTATCTTCCGCGCGCAGCTAAATCCAAAAGTGAAAAAGCTTGCCCAAGCAAAGATTCTACAAAACTTTGAAGTTGTAAGGTTGATCCGATCCTAAACGCGGCATAACTTATTTCATATGCCTTCTTGGAAAAAAATTGGCTGAAATTATCGGAATTCATGTCCTAATAAAAGCGTATTCGGCAAGTATATAGAAATCGGCAAAATACGTCAAACGATACGATGATAATCCGGCAATTCGGCAAAGACACGGGGAAATCGGCAATCTTATTCCATATTCTCTAAGAATTCTTCGGTTTTGGCAATATTTTCCAATGTTCCGCAATCAAGACGAGTTCCAAAAAATTCCCAGCCATACACCCTTCCTCCTGCAATAAGCTCTATCTCAAGAGCTGTGGCAATTCGCAACGCATCGTCCGTAATAAGCGGCAGCGTTCCGGCAATCCTTTTAAGATTCATGAGAACTTTCGGAGTTATAACATAGCCACCAACAATAGTGAGATTTGAGGGGGCTTCTCTAAGCGGAGGTTTCTCGACAACATCCACTATTTTATACAAATTACGAACGCCAGAGAACTTGACACGCTTCACCTTCACAACCCCGAAACGCGGCACCAATTTATCCGATACGCGCTGTAAAAGCGTCACGGGAGCTTTAATTAAAGAAAAGATGTCGAGAAGTGAATTCAATACGGGCGGATCGCTCACGACTATATCGTCGCAAAACCTTACGGCGAAAGGCTCGTTTTTAAGTATATCGTACGCTTGAAGAAGTGCGTGCCCATCCCCGCCTAGAATTGGTTGCGTGCATATATGAAATTTTAGCCAGTCAAATCTTCCTTTTTGTATCCCTCGCACATAACGCTTAAATTGCTCCCGTTGCTTAGGATTTGTAATAAGCACGACCTCTTTAATTCTGGTTTCTCGTATTTCCTCAAGAACATATTCGATAAGCGGCCTTCCGCACACTTTAACAAGATTTTTGGGAGTTTTAAGTGTGAGTGGCCGAAGCCGCTTCCCCAATCCCGCGACAGGAAGCACAAGTTTGGTAACTTCTTTCATTTGATTAATAACTATTGTACCCTATTAACCGTCTGAAAGTGAGAAATCGTCAAGTCTTGTCTCGGCCAAGATATTCAAAAAACTATAAGCTCCATGGAACGGACCCTAAAATTATAACGACGAAAACAAGAAAGATTGAGAAATTAGCAAAAAGTCGTCGGGAGGTTAGTGTCCCGCACAGGTAATCAAAAACGGACTCCACTAGGACGACTGCTGAAAGAAAAAAAATTGCGGTTTGATAAAGAAAATTGAGAGGCAATACCGCGACCAAGAGAATGAGTTGAGATAAAAGTACCGCGAGGACAAAACGGGAAGCCCGCAAGCGGTCTTTTAGAACAAGATCTGATGATGCCGTAGAATTTCCCCAGAATCCGCGGCTCAAGAAGAAAAAGACGGCGCCAAAAAAAAGAACGTAGAAAATCGAGAAAGATTCTTGCGATATGTCAAAAAAGAAATAAAAACGGACTGCAAACATGAATACAAAAAGAAAAAGAAGCGTCTTATAAGCAGATCTCCGATCGATAAAACGGAAATCCTTTAATCCTATAAGCAAATAAAAAACGAGGGAAAAGAAAATGGCGGCAACAAATCCTAGAGAGGTCACCGCCATAAAAAAAATAAGGATTGCGAAGTGAACGACAAACCTAACCGGCTGGAAAAGCGGAAAAAGATAAAAATAAAGGGCTATAAGCACAAAAGTCCAAAAAGGAAGAAGCAACCAGCTTGCGCCGAAAATAAATGCCCTAAGAGCTAAAGACCAGGGAATCTGCTTTGAAATTGACTTTAATTTTTCCACCATCTTTGAGTTCGCCGCGGACAATCTTATCAGCCAGCTTATCAAGGATAACTTTCTGAATAAGACGTTTCAAGGGCCGTGCGCCAAATTCCGCGCTAAACCCTTCCTTTATAAGGAATTCTCGAGCCGCTTCGCCGACATCGATCTTGATATTCCGGGCCTGGAGCTTTTTTGCTATTAAACCTATCTGTATGTCAACAATCTTTGATATGTCGCTCCTGCCGAGAGGCTTAAATATGACAATTTCATCAATCCTATTCAAAAACTCCGGTCGAAAGCTTTC
>JBBTYG010000080.1:0-1627 GCA_038061855.1 Patescibacteria group bacterium
TTTTGGGTTCCCGCGTTGTTTGCCGCCGTACGCCGGATGCGCGCTTGAAATATGGAAGGCGGTCAAGCCGTACCGCATATCTCATGGCACGGTTCTCCCGCGCTACACGGTTTCGAAGTCGGTCCAATGGACATACCCGGAGAAGCGCGGCGGGCAACAGGCATACACGCGGATTGAGCCTGACAAATCCGGCGAGCTCGTTGTCGCAGTGTTTTTGAGTTTTCCCAAGTATGGTACACACGAGGAAGTGTTCCGGTTTCCGAACGATGCCTTAATGGAGTCGGTTTTGGCTGCAAAGACGCCTGGACTTCCGGGGTATCTTCGGCCCGTTTCCCGCGCGGCGTCGCTTCTTGGTGGGCCGCATCATTCGCATATTTACTGGCCGAACAAAGCTGACAACGCGACTCTACTCGGAGATTTTGCTCGTCATCGCGTTCTAGACGTACTTGGCGCGCTCAGTCTGCTCTGTAATGACGGCTTGTTCAGCGGGCGCGTTATATCCCGTTGTTCTGGGCATCGCGCCGACATTGAAGCTGTCAAGATGGCATATCGGGATTTAAAGAGAGTTTCGTGAACAACTCCGCATTTTAAACAAAAAATCCCACGGGTTACTTGATCCGCGGGATTTCCTTTTCTACCCCCATTGCGTTGACAGTATTTTACTCACAAGAGTATAGTTCCAACTATGCCAGACTTTCTTTTCAATTCATTGGGGCTTAGGGCGACAGTCGAAGAGGTAGTTGCGGAAATCATTTCTTTTATGCGTGCCGACGAAAATCGTCTGTATAAGGTTACCATCGGTACGGATTCGCAGCTTCTCTCCGGCGGGCAAGCTGATTTTGTGACGGCCGTTGTCGTACATCGCATCGGGAACGGCGGGAAATACTTCTGGCGACGGATGCCGAAAGAGAAAACTCACACGCTTCGGCAGCGTATTGTTCGCGAGGTTCTTATCTCGCTTGATGTCGCAAAAGGCGTGTTAGCAGAGCTCAAAAAATTCGATCTACCGAAGTTTGATTTCGAAATTCATATTGACGTCGGGGAGAATGGCCCGACGAAGCAATTGATTTCCGACGTTGTTTCTCTTGTGCGAGCCAACAATTTCGAAGCGAAGACGAAACCGGAAAGTTACGCGGCGACGAACGTGGCGGATAGGCATGTGTAGCGATGCGAATAAAACAACCACATGCGAATGACGCGAAACAATCCCGAAAAGATAATTTATTCAGAGTTATCCTATGTGATTAACGGATTGTGTTTTAAGGTGCAGGGTGAACTTGGGAGATTTTGCAGGGAAAAACAATATTGCGATGCGTTGGAACGAAAACTTCAAGAAGCTGGTTTGAATTATAAGCGGGAGAGCGATGTTTCGAATGAATATGTGGATGGAAATATAGCGGATTTTGTCATCGACGGCAAGATTTTACTAGAAGCAAAATCTGTGCCCTATATTACAAAAAAAGATTATTTCCAGGTTCAGCGTTACTTACATTCTGCAGGTTTAAAACTCGGACTACTTGTTAATTTTCGTTCTTTATATCTGAAGCCGAAGAGAATTATCAATGCCGCACTATAAAAAGTTCGCGTCATTCGCATGTAATTTGTATTTTTATTCGCATCGCTTATG
>JBBTYG010000081.1:0-4815 GCA_038061855.1 Patescibacteria group bacterium
TGAAAACAAACATTTTACGCTACTTCACTATTATAGCATTGCTCGCAGTAAATAGTCCATTCATGCTCCGGATCGTAGGCAGTTTCAAATGTGTTCGGGCACGGGTTCGTTCCGTGAAAATGCGTAGTTGTATTCTGGTGCGATGCATTCTTGTCGCTTCTCGCTTGCCCCTTGTCGCTTCCTTGACACATACAATTCCTTTTCCACAATCTCGGCGGATTCCGCTTTTTGAGACGTTCTGAATGCCTGCAATTCGGGCAAAAACGCGGTAATGGCAAATTCAATCGGCGATAGAATTGCAATTCGGAGCCAGTGATTCGAAATGCGGTAGTGCACTGCTCATCGCACGCGCCGGCATGAGAACATCCGATAATTTCTTGCGTGATTGAATCTGGCACGTCGTGAATATGGTCTGGCAATTTTTCCGGCACAATCGTCGGCACATACTTCCGCTCGGAAAAATTTCTCCACGCGTATCCTTTTTCAACCGCCTCAAGGTCGGTCAATGGAAAATATTCCTGTGCAACGGTTTCGTTGTATGCGAAAGATGAAATCTCAGGCGGGAAAAATTCTCCGTAACCGTACGTCCTCCCTTTTTTGTCCGTGTATGGCACCTGATTCATCTGCTCGATGACTTTCGGAAGCAACGCCTTATAATCCTCCGGCGTGTACTGCGTATTCAAAATGCAATACTTTTTGTTTCGCAAGCCTATACAGCCGAAACAATTTTCGCAGCCGTGACAGTTATAGGAATATTTGACGTCCACTCCGCTATACACGACGATTCCAAAAAGTAGACGCGACGCCTCCACTCCCGAATCAACAAGTTCATATCCAAGCTCCGAATCACCGCCTACACCGTATCCATCGTAGTTTGAATACATCTTGACCCCGCCGTTAATACACCACCTGCAATCACGCGCATCGTCTATAATGTCAAAACAGTCTTTGCAATTAAATACGTGCGAGAGATTATCGCCGGTCACATTCTGCACATTGAATACATTTGCATACCGGCGTAATGCCCTACTCCGTAATTCAGAAAATCGTTCCGCTACCTTTCGAAGCCCCGCATAACTTCCCAGATCAAATTCCCTCATTTTCTTGAGATAGTCTTCTTTTGAGTACGGCTGATTAAAAATATAGTACTGCTTGTTTCGTAAATTTGTTGAGCCGAAACAATTTGTGCATCCTTTGCAATCAAAAAGAAACGAGGACTCCGTGCAGTTCTCGCAATTTTGTGAAAAAACGGTTTTGTAGACCTTCAATACATTAATGCCTTCGCAGCACAACTCGCTTTGACTTGCCGCGAACATATCTATGCAGTCTTTCGAAAGATGACATCGGGATGAATATGAGACATTTTCCGCATGCCAAGATGCTGAAACGAGATAACAATCTTTTGTCTCGGTTACATGATTGCAATAATTGCTGTTTATGGAGTTCGTGTTAAACACCGCCGGCATCGGCACGCGTCCGAGCAACTTTTTGAACTGCGCGAAAAACGGCGTCTTAAAATCGTATTCGAGTCCAAATTTCTCTGGATCCCACGCGTCAGACCACCACGCGTCGCGGTCGTATACGACAATGCCGGAATCCGGCGCGAAACACGTTATGATGTTTTTCCCTGTGAGCGCGCACTTCTGCCGATACAAATTCCGCTCGTTCCGCCACATGAAACGCCTCTTCATCCGACACTCTGGGCACCAAGTCGGCGGCGGAACGGAAATCTTTTTATAAAAAGCAAAGTCTTCTTCTTCTATTGGAAACTCAACTCCGCAATTTTTGCACTTTTGTGCCACTGTTCCAGTTTAAAATTATTTACCCGCCATTTTGAGGAGAAGAAAAAAATGTCTCGCCAAAATCAACGACGCGATAATAACCGTAAGATGAAACCCGTAGTCAATATAGAGAATGCCTTGCAAATCCTCTCCGATATGAAAATGGAGATTGTCGTGCGGCCACCACGAGAGAAGCAGCCACGCGATAGAAATAAACGAGGGTAACATCTTTTTTTGATTTTTGGGGGAAGCAGCCTTAAGGTAGGGCATCCCAAAGATCACAAACGCAACGCCTAGACCGAAAAACAACGCCTCAACAAGCGCAAGAAAAGCGAAAAACAGAAATTGCGTTGCGGTTGGTTCAGGTAATTCTGCCGCAGGCGGCCAAATCGCCTTGCCAATAAACAGCGCCGATATCCCAACGATAATAGCGGTCAGCGCGAATTTTGTTTTGTTCATTATGCAAACTAAATATATCATGAACCGGCAGAAACTCGAACTATCGCAACGCGACCCCGGCGTTATTTTTAGACATGGAGATGGCCTGTTGAAATCCTGTGTAGATTTGCTGTATGATGCGGATAGCAAGTTGTACTCGCTCTTTAACATTTATTCCTCGCAAGGTCTAATAAACAAACGCTTAGTAAACTAACTAATTATTACTATGAAAAAACCAACATTTTATTTTATGGTTTCGCTTATGCTATTGGGTTTTGTAGGGGATATAACCCACGCGCATGCTGCTTCTCCCACTCCGCAAAAAGAGGTGGAAACACGTACGCGAAGTATGGCTATATTGAAGCAAAGTCTCGATATCCTGGAAAATCTTTTGGCGCAGATCGACAACAGCCTGAAACAATCATTCCAACCGATCACATATAAGGAAAAATTGAATTCAAGCCTTGAGGCAATTCGAATCAATCTCACCGGCATACATACCGCTCTCGGAAATTACAGCCCATCATTTGCGGCGCAGATACCCGTAAACGATCGCGGGGCAGTTCAACCATCCCGCGATATACCCACCGCACTGCAGCCGAATGCTGTTCCGCCGTTACAAACGGAACGAGTCTATGGCGCTGGCGAGTCGCCGCAATTTGTCGTCCTATCTCCGGGCGGCTCTATTGACATACCTATTCCCGCCGGAGAAAGCATTGAGCACATTCTTAACCCAATACTAAATCCAAATCCAATTTCAAATCCGAATGTTGCATCAATCAGTTTGTCAACCGATTGGAAAAATGTCCTCTGGCCCTCTATTTCGCTCATCGTAATACTCGCTTTGCTTTTTTTCCTGCGAAGGCGCGAAAAAGAAGAATCAATAGAGAATGTCTCGCCGAGCGTCATAAACACCAAACCAGCCCGATCAGAAGAAACTCCAATCGGCATGGAAGAAGCGCCGATAATCTACTAACGACGTTCAGCGTTTACTTGTATCAACGCCGTCACGTTGATGCGAGCACCAAAAACACTCCGACTTATAATCGGAGTGTTTTTGGTTTATATGCGAGATATCAATCGACAATTTATGCTATAATGATTAGGCAGCGGTAAACAAAACGGAATATTTATTTGCGGCCCCCTTCAATGGGACCATGTGTTATTTTTCAGACTCTAATGCGACCGCATACTACATCCGCCGCGTTGCACAGCGGTTTTAGGTCAACAATTGGTTGGCGATTTATTTACAAGATATATCCGCCCATATTAAGAATTCTTGAAAAGGCCGGGGTTCATAGCGGAAGGCAAGAATTTCCGCTTGGATTCTTCAATAAAAAATATAACTCAGAAGATTTCCAAAGCCATCTTAGGCGCATAGGTTTTGAAACCGCGCTACTTGCATGGAAAGACACCGACGAGGTTTTTGGAATGAGAAAGCTGCACAATAATAAGTTTCAGTGGCACATACGAATGTTCTCTAATGGAGAAATTCGAGGACACTACGAATATGCTCCCGAAGGGAATCCAATCTATCACATATTTGAAAAAATGCTGGTCTCTGAAAAAGATTTTTTTATTTCCGTAATTTGCGAATATCTGGAGAAAACGGTTTCTATGAAGGAGTTATAATAATTCACCATGAGTGAGCCTGGATCGATTTTCCATTCACTAATAGATATGTGTAAAAAGATATTGTGGCGGATAATTACGCCTGTTTTCCCGTATGCGCGCGACTACTTGGTCAAGATTGGCCTCAAATACCACGAGGGAAGACAGCCATATCGATTAGGCTGGATTCGCAAAAATAGAATGGTGTCTGAATTTTTAGAGCACGCCGCAAAACGAGGATTTGCAAATCATTTTGTCGCATGGATAGATGAAGGCGAAATCTACAGCCTGCGGAAACTCGAAAATTTTCATTGGCAATATCATCTACGAATTTTTCGTGACGGAGAAATCCGCGGTCACTACGAACGAACGCCTGAGGCTCATCCGATTGCTCATTTTAAAGGCGATGGCATGGAACCGCGGCGAGAGGAACTTCTCGCTGTTCTCGATGGATGGATTTCCGCTTCGCCCACGAGAGATATTTTCTTTGCAGGAAAAACCGCATCCAATAGAGCGCCTGCCGCATCGCGCGGCATTCCCACAAACGGATAGTGGTGCAAGTCCAAAAACGGCAGGCTATTACACTCGATCACTCCGCATCTTTTTTGCTCCATCCACGACTTCGAAATATCGCTGATAATAAAATCTATCCCGACGAGCGAATCTCCAAGCACGCGCGCTATTTTTTCGAAAAGTTTTGTGTTTTCGGGATGCGTAATCTGAGTCATATCGCTTGTTGTAGCGCCGTAGCTTCGGCTCACTTTTTGGTTGAGCGTCACAAAAATTCCTTTCGCTGGAACGGAATCCCACGACAAACCTTGGCGCCTTAGTTCTATATTCGCTTCCTCATCCATTGGAATAGTATGAAAAATAGGTCCGTGCCGAAGCGGGTTTTGATTATCCTTTTGTACAAGCGTCCGTACCGTGGAAACTTCATCACCGAAGACGTGCGGCGGTTCGCGGCGGATAACGCCGACAAGTTTTC
>JBBTYG010000082.1:0-697 GCA_038061855.1 Patescibacteria group bacterium
ATTTAAATCCAATTGAAGCCGCTAGGGCATTCCAGCGACTTCAGGAGGAATTTCACTTGACGCAGCGCGAGATTGCGTCGAAACTCGGTAAAAGCAGGGAAACGGTCGCGAATTCCGTCCGCCTGCTTGATTTGCCGCCGTATATTCAGGAAGCGCTTGAAAAAGGACAGATAACCGAAAGTCACGGGCGGTTTTTGCTTGCGATTGAAAACCCCGGCGCGCAGAAGCGGCTTTTTGATGATATCGTATTGAACAAACTTACCACGCGTGATGTGAGGGAGCGCGTGCGCAGGGAGAAGGAACCTGGCGACGGGTTTACGCATGGCGACATGCTTTCGCCGGAACTCAAAATAATGCAAGAACGATTATCGGCCGAACTCGGCACGCCTGTCTCGATTCGCAAAAAAGGAGAGGAAGCCGGAAAAATCGAGATCTCGTTTTTTTCAAATGAGGAATTGCAAAATATTTTACAGAAATTCGGGACCGAAAGATAGGGAAGTTATTTTTTCTCTTTCAGTTTGTGAGGATTATGATTCGGGCACATTTTATTACTACATCTTTCAGGGATTGTTTTCGTTCCTTCCATCATAAGTGACTGGCACATCGGGCATATCGCACCCGTCGGTTTTGCTTTAATGGCGTTTTTGCATGAAGGATAGTTTGAGCAGCTCCAGAAAATGCCGAAGCGGCCGCGGCG
>JBBTYG010000082.1:707-5047 GCA_038061855.1 Patescibacteria group bacterium
GGCGTTCTACTAAATCTCCCTTTTTACATACTGGGCATTTTACACCTGAAGAATTTTGCGCAGAGTTTTCATCGCGCTTGATGAATTTGCATTTCGGGTAACGCGCGCAGGCAATAAATCGCCCGAAACGGCCGTCCCGTTCAACTAATTTCCCTTCCTTGCACTCGGGGCACATTTCCCCGGTTTCTTTCGGCCCATCAAGCTCTTTTCCTTCCATGGTGCGAGCGCCTGCGCATTCTGGAAACCGTTTGCAGGAAAGGAATTTTCCGGTGCGGCCTAGTTTGATGATCATGGGTCCTCCGCAAGTCGGGCATTTTATATCGCTTGGCGCATCGCCAAGCGTTGTGATTTTTTCCGTTGTTTTCCCGCTCGCTTTAACGTCTTTTGAAAATGGCACATAGAAGGTTTTGAGCGTTTTAGCGTATTCTCGCTTTCCTTCGGCGATTTCGTCCAATTCGTTTTCCATTTCTGCCGTGAATGTGTCGCTGATGTAGTTTCCAAAATTATGCTCGAGAAATGTGCTCACGACGTCCCCCGTGTCCGTTGGCTTGAGCGCGCGGCCGATTTTCTCCACATACAGCCGATCTTCGAGTGTTTTTATGATGGAAGCGTATGTGGAGGGGCGGCCGATGCCGCGTTTTTCAAGTTCCTTAACTAGGCCGGCTTCCGTATATCTCGGCGGCGGTTCGGTTTGCTTTTCTTCGCTTAGAAGCTCGGTGAGCATGAGCGGTTCGCCTTTGGTAACTTTCGGGAGTTCTATGTCTTCGCCCCGCGCTTCCGGGTCTCCGGCCAGCCATCCGTGGAAAATCGTTCGGCTTCCTGTCGCCGCGAAATCGGGAATGTCGCCTTTCGTCACGTTCGCAGAGATTTTCGTGCGAGCGATCCGCGCATCGGCCATCTGGCTTGAAACCGCGCGCTGCCAGATTAATTGATATAACTTTTTTTGTTCTGGCATCGCGCCCCGTATTTCTTTCGTTGCGTCCGTTGGGCGGATTGCCTCATGCGCCTCCTGGGCGTTTTTGCTTTTTGTCGCATATTGGCGCGTGTTTACGAATTCTTTGCCGAATTTTTTTATAACGACGTTTGCAATTTGACCAAGTGCGGTTTGGCTAATCGTGGTGCTATCAGTTCGCATGTACGTAATGTGGCCTGCTTCATATAAACGCTGGGCGATCATCATGGTGCGTGATGGTGAAAAGCCCAGTCGAGAACTCGCTGATTGTTGGAGCGTGGATGTAGTGAATGGCGCGCGCGGGCTTCGTGTTACGGCGCTTTCTTCCATGTCTTTTACAAACCATGGCGACCGTTTTCCTACTTCAAGAATTCGCTCAACTTCGGTTTTTTCAGTCGGTTCTTTACTGCAGAGAAGCGTGAGCGATATGTCGGATTTTGTTTTTGTCTGCGCGGTGATTACCCAATATGTGACAGGATTGAATGCGCGGATTTCACGTTCTCTTTCCATGATTATGCGGAGAGCGGGCGATTGGACGCGGCCGGCAGAAAGACCATAGCGACCCTTTTTCCAGATGAGCCCGGAGCGGTCGTAGCCGACAAGGCGAGCGAGCACCCGGCGCGCCTCTTGGGCGCGACGCAGGTTCTCGTCTATCTCGCGCGGGTGCTTTAGGGCATCTTGTATGGCCTCTTTTGTTATTTCGTGATAGACGACCCTTTTTATGTTGAGCGTCTTTTTGGGTCGGTCGGCCGTGAGAATTTGCGAGATGTGCCACGCAATAGCCTCGCCTTCGCGGTCCGGGTCGGTCGCCAACAGGATTTCGCTTGCTTTTGACGCATGAGCTTGAATTTCCGAAACAATTTTTTCTTTACCTTTGGAGATTTCGTAGCGCGGAACAAACCCTGCTTCTATATCGACAGCTTTTTTATTGCTTTTCGGAAGGTCGCGGATATGCCCGATTGACGGAAGGACGTCATATTTTCCGTCAAGGTATTTCGAGATAGTTTTCGCTTTTGCCGGGCTTTCTACGATTAAGAGCTTCATTTCAAAAGGTTAAAAGTTAAATCTTAAAACTCAAAAGTTAGAAATTATCCCGATTCAGAATCGGGGCTTGTTCTTTGCTTTTAAGCTTTAACATTTGAATTTTTACTTTTCCAGAGTATAGCCGCCTTCTGTTTCTTTGACAATGTTTTTGACTATAAGGAAGGAAAGAGTTGTGTTTGCTTCCGCCACAGTAAGATTCGTGATTTCCATAATCGCCTCCACGTCTGCCGGGTGGGATATGCTTTGAAGCGCGGCATATATAAGTCGCTCTTCGTCGCTTTCTAGTCTTATTACTTCCGCCGCTTTTGCCTTAATCTCTATACCGAATGTCTCTAGGATATCTTCAAGACGCGTTACCAGTTGCGCTCCGCTTCTGATAAGCCGATTTGATCCCAGAAAGTTTTGGCTGGAAATTGACCCCGGAATTACAAACACCTCTCTGTTTTGATCTATTGCGAAGCGGGCCGTCGCAAGCGATCCCGATCTTTCCGGAGCTTCAACCACGAGCGTTCCGCGCGCTAGGCCGCTTATGATTCGGTTTCTTTCGAGGAAACGAGGGGGAAATGGCGGAGCCCCTGGCGGGTATTCGGAGATAAGAGCCCCATTTTTATTTAAAATTTTTTTTGCGAGAGAGTGGTGGGTTTTTGGATAGATCGAATCAAGGCCGTTTGCCAAAACAGCTACCGTTTTCCCTTCCACATCAAGGCACCCATCGTGCGCGGCGGCGTCGATTCCAAGCGCGAGTCCGCTTATGATCGCGAAGTTCTTTTCTGCAAGTTCTCGCGAAAATCTTTTCGCGATGCCCTTTCCTTCGTTCGATGCTTTGCGAGTTCCAATGATGGCAAGCGAGAACTCATTTATAGGGAGGAGTCCGCGCAGATATATTCCAAAAGGAGGCAGAGGTATTTCTTTGAGAATGGCCGGGAATTTTTCATCGTCTTGCAGTATGAGTTCTATTCCGAGTTTCTCGAGCCGCCTCCATTCTGTTTCCGGGTTAATTCCTTGTCTTTTCGCAACGTCTAAATGATTCCACGATGTTTCCCACAATCTGAACTTTTCTAAAAACTTCAAAAGTTTCCCATAGTTGCTCTCAAGTGCGCTATTTATCGCGTTGTAGAATATATGTTCGCGCATTTTTTTCGGTGGCTTTTTGGCTGCGAGTTAAACATATCTTACCACGATTATTTTTAGAAAACCGAATGCATATTTTGTTCGGTGTAATAATTGCGTCGACTTTGATACACTCCGTAGGAAATAAAAAATATTTTCTGTGTTTCTATAATTATATTCTTGGTTATCGGCGCATATTAAATTTGCTAGTTCTGACTTAGTTTACTGAAAAATATTTTTCTCTTTCCATTTGTTTCCCTACGGGGTATACTTATTAGTGCGTACATGTTCAGAAATTTTAGAAGAGAGGTAATTACAGGCGCCGCCTTGATAATTGGAAGCATTATAGTTTTCGGCGTTGTTTTTTATTTCTTTTCAAGATCCTTAAATACTATCGCAAGAGAAATTGCCGCCGATCGGCTTTTGATCGCGAATAATGCCGTGGTGCTTGGAAATCTTGCAGAATTAAAGCGCGACGATCAAAAATCGGCTCGCTACGAGAAAGCCATGAATAAACTATTGGTGCCGAAAGACCAGCTGATTGATTTTGATGGTTGGCTTGAAGGTTTGGCGCGGGTGCGGCAAGTTGCGATGAATTTTTCTTTTTCCGGATCCGAAGTTGCGCCGCAAGAAAATTTTCCGGGATATATAAGTTTTTCTCTCGATATAGCAGGAACTCTTGATGCCTTGACCGCGTTCCTGAAGGATATAGAATTACAGTCAACGCGCTTTTTGGTTAATCTGGATACGTTTGACGTGACGAGGAGTGATGTCGGATACAGAATCATTACCAATGGAAAAGTCTTTTTTAAATAGGGATTAGATCGCGCGCATGAAAAAGCTTTTCAAGCTGCATCCCCAAGCGATCCTGATAGGACTTGCGCTTTTGCTGCTTACTATTTTAGGAATTTATTTTCTTTGGGGGAGCCGTGTTTTATTAACCAGCTTGCACGCGTCTTTGAAAGCTCCGAGCGTTTCCGAGAAACCTGTTGGATTTAATATTGGAGCGGCTCAGGCGCTAAATCTAAAATTAGAGCAATAGTTTCTCGCCTGGATGAACAATCAGTATTTCGTTGTTAGGAATCCGCGTTTGGTGTACGCATTGTAAGTTGCGTCCTTAGCTCAGTGGTAGAGCGTCACATTGACATTGTGAAGGTCGCAGGTTCGATCCCTGCAGGACGCACCAAACAAAAAATGTCCATACGGACATTTTTTGTTTGGTGAGTGTTTATCG
>JBBTYG010000083.1:0-14627 GCA_038061855.1 Patescibacteria group bacterium
GGCGCGGGCTACTACCGAGGTCGTAGCATTCGACGTAAGCGTAATCGCGACGCCGTCATTCAGAATTGCATTCGACACCGTCGGCGGCAGCGCGATGAATTGTCCCAAAATCACGTCGCGGTAGATGGGCATGGAGTTTGAGGCGTTATTATTCTGAATAGTGACTGTGTGGGTATGGGTTTCGCTGGCATATCTTGTGTTGTTTGAACCCTTCATAACTAACGTTGTAGCTGTTTGACCCGTCGTGATCGTGGTTGTTGTATGCGTGTGGATAGTCGAGGTTGCAAACTCAGCCGCGCCAAAACTGTTTTTTCCCTTAAGAAGATTGCCCGAGAAGATCGTTCCCGCGCTTGAAGTCGCAACCCAGTTCGTGGGAAGAGAGGTATTGTCGAACATCGCGATAAGACGATCCGTATTGCCGCCAAGCGTCGTGGTAGCAGTAAGCTGCGCGAAGACAACATTCACATAAGGAGGCGTGTTTGAAGCATTTGAGCTGTCGCCCGAAAACCCATGTTTGTGAATATCGGTCGTTAATGTGCTCGCGCCTCCGCTTGTAGCGCCCGACGCAAAAATATTCGCGTTACTGGTTGAGGCATTAATCGTATGGGCGTGCTGGGCCGAGCCGCCGGTTGACGTGGAATTTTCGTGCGCGCGGAGATAGTTGTCATTGAGACGCGAGTAGTACGTCCAGTTCGCCGGGAGCGAGCTTGTCTCCGAAACGGCAAATATGCCTATCGCGCCGTTAGGAAGCGTCGTTGTGTTGGCACTGATGAGCCGAATATTAGCAAACGGAGGCAGGATAGACTCCGTGCCAATTATATTATTTGTAGACGAGGATTGATGCTTATCCGTTTCAAGCGCAGCGTAATTGACTGCAGCTCCAGCGTTGCTCTCCGAGGTAATCGCGGAGGAAGTAGTAATATCGGAAACCGTGAATATATGCCCAACGGTTTCCGGGCCGCCAGAGGAAGCGTTGCCGTAGCTTGAGGACGCGCGCGGAAAGACGCCGTAGAACGGGTCGCTCTCGACGCATGAGAGGCACGTCCAGCCCGACGGGGTGCTGGTTGACTCCCAAAGCATGATAATGTCCCCCGCCGCGTCGGCGGCAATTTGCCACTCACGCGATTCCTGCCAGCTTCCGATTTTGAGCGGGCCTAATTTGTAGAGTTCCGGACTTATGTCGGGGGCTTTAAATATATACGAGAGCTCGATTCGCTCTCCTTTCTTGAGATCAACTGGCCAAGAAATAGTTTGCTTGTCCGCATTGATTTCGACTCGCGATGATCCGACAGGAGTTATTTCGAAAGACGCCGGCACGATATCTTCCGCCTCTCCAGTGAAATCCCTATTTGCATAGACCTTGAGGGTCGCGCGATACATCGCCGGAGGATACAAACGCGTCGGCGCGATTCGCTCGACGTCGTACGCCGGCTCATTACTCACGAGAAACGAGTCGTCTATCCTGCGCGCGCCCGCGTCCGTCTCGGCAACGACGACCGCGCGATACGTTCCTCCTTCTTCCGCTAGAAACGTTGCGGAATAATCCGGCTCGAGCGTTACCGTCACGGGACCGCATGTTTCGTTTCTCGAGACGGTATTATTTTTTGTGCTGAACTTTTTGATTTTCCCGCTCGGAGAAATCACGTCGAGATCAATGTTCGCGTCACAGATGGTATGTCCCTGGTCGGTTAAAACACCGAAGCCGACATGCACTTTGTCGCCCAACGCATACTCGGATTTATTGAAATTGACCACGAGCACGCCCCATAAAAACCCCGTTTCGCTGTAATAAATTATGCCGTCACGCAAGACCCACAGTTTCATGAGATAACCTCCGGGCTTAAAACTGCGTCCGGCTTCCGGGAGACTGATGCGGAGCTTGTTGTTCGCCGTAACGAATATAGGCTGAAGGCCGGTAATTTTCCCGTCAGGCCCGTAAACGCGCGCGACAATAGGATCATTGAACGTCGGCAGATCGACCCCGGCTTCTTGTTGGGCGTTTACTTGCCGCCCCGGAGCAAAAACCGCGCTAAAAAAATCTAAAAAAAAATTATGCCGCTGGGCTTGCGGCGTCGCGTTCGGCATCGTCTCGGGAAGCGGCCCGTTGGGAAGCTGGGTAAAATTTATTAACGGCGTATTTCGAGCGGACGGACTCGCCGAATCATCAGGATTCGGAGGCGCGAGCTGCGGCAAGTTTTCAAGGTCAAGATCGAACGCGGGAGCGTCTTTAGTGTCGAAAACTTCGCCATCGCCTTTGGTGGAAGACGGGCTTTTGCCCGGAGGCAGCACGATAATCGGCACGCGGGAAGCTTCATCCGCAGAAAGTTTTCTTTTTTTCTCTTCTGCGTCCGCGGATGTGGGAGATAAATCATAATGAACTTCGACAAGGAAACCGTCGAGGAACACGCGCGGAATCGGCTCGAGCTTCGTAGGAATAGCAGTCACGCGCACCTGGAATTTTTTCAGTTCTTCCCATGATGAAAGGGGAAGAGTGATAGTCAGGTTCTGCCAATTGGACACGTGAACCCTTTGAAGCTCAAACCACGCGTCGCCATCCGTGCTGTAGCTTACACTAAGGAAATTATCGTCCGGAGCGGATTGAGGGATTGCGGCCTCCGTAGTTGAGGCGGTTTCAATCGGAAGAATAAGCTCAATTGGATATTCTGAAGACGGCGAGAGCTCCGCTCCGTCTTCCTGCGGCAACGCCTCCGAAGAGGATGAAGCATCTTCTTCTTCAGTCGAAGGAATTTCGATCAGAGGGATATATATCGCAGGCTGTTCAGAAGATGAATTCGCGGCGGCATCTCCCTCTTGCGGCGGAACTTCGTCAACGTGGGAAAAATCCGTTTCATGAGCTAACGCGCGGTTAATGGTCAGAAAACCGAAAGGCGATTTCGCTCTGTCTTGCTTGGACGTGGGAACGTCTTCAGGCGAAGCGGAGCCATCGGTCGAGGTTGCGACAAGTTTTGTTTCGGGCGCATCCGGGGAAGATTCCTCTGGAAGCGGAATGAATTCCGACTGGGAGGACGCCGATGCGGGAGTTCCTTCAATATGCCATACGAGCGTCAAGGCGACATTTTTAATGTCGCCTTTCGCCTCGTAATCAGCCGGAACGAATCCCCCGCAATAAATTTCAGTTCCGGCAGAATCCAGAATAGCCGAGTTTGAATCCGAGAATGTCGAACTCGAGTCACCGAACGTTTCCGGAATTCCTTGCGCTCGCTGGGGGTTTTGCCATGTCCCGAGGCATGTCGCCGGATAAAAATCCGCGACTTCCGCGCTCGTGAAAATTTTCTTGTATCCGAACGTTGCGACAAGAATAAGCGCGAGTATTCCGCTCGCCACAAGCCATGGGTATTTCTCCCGCAACTTTGGCCGTAAATTTATCACATGGGATCGCTTGAAATAGCGCATGATTTTTTCAATGCGCGAACGAGGCATTCCAGCATGAACATCAAAAACGCCTCTCGCATGTTTTTTCCGTCTCGAGGGGTCCATCCCTGTTATTTTAACGGGGAATGAGAATTAAAACCACGCCTATCTGTGGATTACTTTAGTAAGAAATGTTACGCGCACTTTATTCGCTTCTTTTTCATTCATTTTTCCGGAAAATTCACTGAATTCTTTTCTTGCATTTAAAAGCACGATTTCGCTCCGCGGTTTTGTTACGCCCGGGTATCGCCACGCGCTGATCACTTTAGTTACTTGTCCCTTGTTGCTTGTCCCCTGTCTCGTTCTTTGAACCATTGCCCAGAGCTCGTATGGATGTTTTGCGCTTCCTGCTGCCTGCATCACGGCGACTGTCTTGGGCGCGATGCCCTCTTCAACACGTTTCGGTGAATGGATAATACGCTTCACACGCGCCTCGGACAAACCATAAAACCTCATTTTGAATCGCGCGTGCTGAGTCCAGCGCAACAGTTTTGGTTTTTGCAAAAGCAACATTTATATTTGACTGGCGTTTCGCGCATACGCGCAATACTTGCACTCTTCTCCTGAAATTGGCGGTTCGTCTGAGTCGAACGTGTCGCGCGCGTTTTGTATTGCTTTTTCCACCCACGAGCTATCCCCTTTGAGTGGCTCAACAAAAATATCAAAAGGAAGGGTTGCTTTGCCGTCACCGAATCCGTCGCCTTTATTCGCTTTTGCAAAAACGAAATATCCGGTCGGCGATACTTCGAAACCGTTTTGCCGCAAGAGCCATTGGTATATTTCCATCTGACGTTTGTATGAATCGTAAATCTGGTGCTGATTCGCGCCCGTCGCCTTGTAATCCACGACGATAAGCTCTTTTTTGGGATTGACCCATACATCATCCACCGCGCCATAGACGTGGAAATCCGTCGGCGCGTGATGATGCGCGACGCCTGTAAAATTGTGCCGCCATTTATTGAGATGCGGAGATTGGTACGGGACAGCGTCTATTTTGTTTTTCTCCATGATCGGGTGCGGAGCGCTTTTTTCGCGATATCTGTCGAATTCCTGTTTCAGGAGATAGTCTATGGCGTTGTTGATGGTGTATGGAGCCGGAGGAGGACGCTTTATTTTATGTTTTACGTCAAGCCAAAAACAACGCTGGCATTCGAGAAATAATTCGATTTTGGAACGTGAGAGTTTTTGCATAGGGTTTGGGGTTTGGTGTTTAGACACTATCGGCTAAACCCTAATGGCTAGTTACTAGCTTTTTAAATTCTTCGACCATCGGCACTTGTTCCGGTTCCGCTTTGTATAGTTTCGCCGTGTAATATGAAGTCCAATCCGCCAAAATGATCGCGGAAAAAATTTTGTGCAGCCGAGGCGTTTCTTTCATTCGAATTTCTTCGACGCGCAATCCCCTTTTCTCATAGAGCGATCGGAGAACATCCATTCTTTTTTGTATTCGCTTATCGTCATCGTTGTCTCGCAGTAAGACGCAGTGGAAATTTTTGGAAAGGACTTTGGTGGACGGCTGAATATCGAATCCGGTCATCTCGTTGTGGTTAAGCTCGGGAAACACGTTATAAAACGCTGGAATTTTTCCGGTTTCATTTAATTTTATTTTCCAGAGTTTCGCGATTGCGGAATTTCGCGCGGACGAGTAAATAATGGGAACGCGGCCCTTTATTTTATGCGCCAGCTTTGAACCCTCCTTTTCTAAACGTTCCGGTCGGAAAAGTTTTCGAAGTAGGCGCGCCTCCTTGAATCTGACGGCATTCTCCATAAATACAAGCATTGCCAGCATACTCCATCCCAGCGCCATGCGCGGTTGGATGTCCGGATGCGGCAATCGAACGTACGGAATGTTATTTCTCTCCGCGAATTCGAGAAGTTTTCCGCCAGATGAAATTATAACTAGAGGATATCCTTTTCTATAAGCGAGCCGCGCAGCGTCTATTGTTTCTTCGGTATTCCCGGAATAAGAACTTGCTATGATGAGACGTTTTTTCAGTTCTTTCGGTTCGAGCGGCGGCAAGCCGTAATTTTCCCAAATTATAATATCGCGCTCGGGGAGCCAGCATCGTATGATATCCGCGGCGAGATGCGATCCTCCCATGCCGGCGACTATGAATTTCCGGAGCACTTTTTTGAAGCGCGGCTCGTATTCAATCTTCGGTTCGAATTCAAACTGCTTGGCAAAATTCTTTATGTCGTCGTAGATCATGTAAATAGTTTAAAGTTTAAAGCTGAAAATTTAAAGTTTTACTTCTTAGTTTTAACCTTTAACTTTTTAGCTCGCACGTCGTGCCCTCCGAACTGCTCGCGCAAGGCGGAGACAACTTTCCCCGTGAAGCTCGGATGCTTCGCCGAAGCCATTCTGAATTTGAGCGCCTCTTCGATGATTTTTGCTTTTACTTTTTCTTCTCGCGCGGTTTTTACCGTCCATGCCCCCTCGCCGGTATGCGAAACCGATCCGGAAACGCCGGTAAGATTTTTTCCGTGAATCTCGAGAGCGCTTATTAGCCAATTGACAAGCCTGGATTCTATTACCGTTCCTCGCGAGTATACGCGCGCCGCACTTTTGAGATTGAGTTTGTATTCTGATTTCTTCAACACTTCAAATCCCTCCCCGATCGCCTGCATCATGCCATACTCGATGCCGTTATGCACCATTTTTACGAAGTGGCCGGCGCCGGCAGAACCCATGTATCCATAGCCATCACGAACAGAAAGGTCGCTCCAGAGCCCTTGAAGCGAATTATACAGCTTTTTATCTCCGCCTATCATGATCGCCGCGCCGTTCCGAGCTCCGCCCGGCCCGCCCGATACGCCGGCGTCCAAAAATCGAATTCCGCGCTTTTTGAGAAGTTTTTCGCGACGGATAGAATCTTTATAAAATGAATTTCCCGCTTCGATGACAATGTCTTTTTCATCCATGAGCGCGACTATCCCGTTTTTGCCGAAAAGCATTTTTTCAACCGCACGCCCTGCGGGGAGCATAATCCAAACTATCCGCGGCGAGGCGAGTTTCGACAAGAATTCGTGGAGCGTGTATGCTCCGTCTATTCCTTCTTTTTTAATCTCTTCAGTTTTAAGAGGGGTTCGGTTATAGGCAACAACACGCCAGCCTTTTTCTCTCAAATTTCGCGCGACATTTGCCCCCATCTTTCCGAGTCCGATAATTCCGATTTCTTTTGGAAACCCGCTTACCCCACGCATGCCGCTATTCGCGCCGATGTGAGCGGCGCGAACGCAGACTGCGTCAGAATCCGGCTTATAAGTTTCGAGTGGCACAAGATTTTTCTCCCACGCGCTCGTGATAGGCTCCGTGAACCGCCACATCGCCTCTACCTCCTCCGTGCGAAGAAACAGCGTTTGATTCCCAGAAATGCAATCAAGAAAAAGTTTTTCGTATTCTTCGGTGTATTGAGAACGGTACGCGACGTTTCGCAGAAGAAAATTTAATTTTCGCTCCTCTGTCTCATACTCAAAGCCCGGTTTTTTTGCCCAGAACGCGACATCTATCTCTTCCTGCGGCTCCAGGCGTATGACAATTCGGTTTGCGTGATGCGGGGCACGCGGAGGACACAAGCACGGCGACGGATGGCGCAGGTACAAAATGATTTCCTTTATGCTTTCGCCAAGCCGCTTTCCGCTCTCGAGCGTAATTTGCGTGTCTCTCCACCGCGGCGTATCAAGTTTTGCTTCCGCTTTAAAATATGTTTCCGTCCGAGAACCGCGGGAAACTCCCTTAATCTTTTTATATCCTTTATATTGGGCGCGGAATGTGGTGCGCGCCACGTCTTTTGAATTCGGAGAAAGAAGACTTTTGAGAATGGCCGCTCTTTTTGCGCGTATGGCGCTTGCGTCGAAACTTGCCGGATGTTCCATCGTCACGAGCGCGAGCATTTGGAGAAGATGATTCTGCCCCACATCTCGAAGCGCCCCCACGCCATCGTAAAAAGCTCCCCTGTCCTCAACGCCGATTTTTTCCAAAAGCTTTATCTCTATTTTTTCAATGAAGTTGCTATTCCAAATCTGCTCAAAAAGGTTGTTGCCGAATCTGAACGTAAGAATATTTTGAAGCATTTCCTTCGCAAGATAATGATCAACGCGGTATATTTGTTCCTCTTTAAAGAGCGCACCAAGCAGTAAATCCAGCTTTTTTGCCGCTGCCGCATTTTTTCCAAACGGCTTTTCCACGATGATTCGGGACCATCCCGTTAGAGAACTCGCCATGCTTGCCTCTAACGGGATAAATCCATCAACGAGCGCGTTTGAGGAGGAAGCCGACGGGCATTCTTTGGTAAGTTCAGACGAGGCAAGACGATTCAAAATTGTTTCATAGAGGTGCGGCGGTACGGCGAGATAGAATAGCTTGTTCGCGCATACGCCCCAATTTTCATCTAATTTCTTCAGAGTTACGGCGAGAGAATGGTAATCTTCGGCCGCATCGATTAGCCCCCGATGAAATGAAAACATTCCAAGGAATTTTCTTCTCTCCGCGGTGCCGACGGAATACGGAAGCCGACGCGTAAGCTTTTCGCCCAAAAAAGCTCGGAACGATTCATCGGATAAATTTCTCCGCGAAAATCCAAACACGTGAAATTTTTTAGGGAGTCGGCGTTCTTTGAAGAGATGAAAAAGCGCGGGGAGAATTTTTTTTCCGATGAGATCCCCAGTCGCGCCGAATACAACAAGAATTGTGGGCGCATGAGGCGCTGCGGTTTTTGGAGAGTTATTTTTCATACATTAATGGTAGCACATGTTGCTGTTCGCTTTTAGCATGGCTACAGAAAAGCGAAAATGCCCGGAGGTTATCCTCCGGGCATTGCGCGTTTTAATTGTACACCATCATTTCCGATCACGGTCATAGGTGTTGAGGAAGTTTACGAATCTTCGCGTTGCGAAAAGCGCGCCGAGCACGATCGCGGCGATCAATGCGATGAGCGCAATGATTCCGCTTCCCAATCTCCATACGTCTGCGATGTAAAAAATCGCGGCGATCACGGCAATCGTCCCGATCCACAGCGCCGATCCGCCAAGTAATGCAATTTTAAGTGGCGGAGGGAATTCTTCGTCTTGATCTTGTCTTTCTGTTTCGGTGTTTTCATTCATAGCAATGTACGGGGTTTTGGATTTACTACACTAGCGTCAAATTGCTCCAAATAGTATCCCCCTTAAACATTCGATTGTCAAATTTTTATCAAACAATATTCACCAGACTCATACAATCAATTAGTTCGCTATCTTATCGAAAAATCCGGATAATCACAATCAGCGATCTCTTCGGAAATTTTAGATTCTGTTTTAAAAACTTTTGCAGTCTCCGGACCCGTGTAGCACCATTTTAGTATCCGCTCCAAATTCTCATCTTCGCCCTCAGCCTCGATATATACGGATCCGTCCGGCAAATTTTCGGCGAACCCTTTTAGACCAAGTTCATCAGCCTCCTTTTTCGCTTCGTGCCTGAAATTTACCCCTTGCACGTCGCCAAAAATCTTAATCTTTATGGTTTTCATTTTTTTATGTGATTCATGCTGTATTTGAGATCGCCTCCGACCTTCTTTCTGGGATTCAAGATGTTTTTGGGATCAAAAATTTTTTTAACTTGTTCGAACAGTTTGACCATTTTCGCTCCATACATTTTTTCTAAATATGGCGTTCGGATAAGACCGTCGTTGTGCTCGGCAGTTATTGAGCCCTTGTATTGCAGCACAAGGTCATATACTTCATCGGAGATTTTCGGTATAAGCAACCGCACATCGGGATTTTTCAAATCCATAAGCGGTATGATGTGGAAATTCCCGTTGCCCGGATGCCCGGCGATAGTGTAAATAAGCGCATTTTTATATCTGTCAAGAATAGCGTTCAATTTCGGCAGAAATTCCGGCAGATATTCGGGTTTTACGATTATGTCGTCTATGAATGCCGCCGCTTCTTTTCCTTTTGAGTGGCTATGGAGGAGGTTGAAGCTCTGGCGGCGTATCGTCCAATATTTTTTTGCCTCAGCGTCGCTTCGTATGATTCGAGCCTGGACATCGTATGGCTTTGTTGATTCAAAAAACGCATTTGTCGTACGCGCAAGCTCGTCCGCATTATTCGACGTAAACTCGACAAGGAGTATCATCTTCGGAAATCCTCCACGCAGCGCCATCATCATTTCCGGAACGAATTGGAAAACTAATTTTAGGAAATTGCTTCCCATGGATTTTATAAGCCCGGGAAGAAACCTCATCGCCACGGAAAGAGTTTTGTCGTCAAATGATTCCATGCTTTCGGGTTTGAATTTCAGCGTGTGAGTAATGAGATGCGCGAGCGGCCGCAGGTCCTTGAGGAATACGACGACAAGCGAAGAATATCGCTTAAGTTTCACAACGCCCAGCCGCGCTTCTGTCACGATGCCGAGCGTCCCCTGCGATCCGACGATAAGCTTCGTAAGATCGAAAGTTTTTTTGTCCCAGACGTCCCATAAGAAATATCCTGAAGAGTTCTTTGATACGTCCGGCTTTGCCGATTGAATGAGCTCATAATTTTTTTCTATGAGCGCGTACAGCTTTCTGTACACTTCGCCCTCAAATCCTCTTTTTTTGAGCTTGGACTGAAGCTCTTTTTTTAAAAGCGGTCGAATTTCATATTCTTCCCCGTCGCTCAATACTACTTTGAGTTCTTGAACATAATCCTGGGTTTTGCCGTACGCAAGCGTTTTCTCTCCGCCGGAATTGTTCGAGATCATGCCGCCCAAGGCGCAGAGGTCTTTCGACGCCGGATATGCGGGGTAAAGAAGTCCACGCTGTTTCAATTGCAGTTCAAAATCTCTGAAATAAACCCCTGGCTCTACTAGAGCATAATCGGAACCGATTTCCTTAACATGATTAAAATGCTTCGTGAAATCTACGATGACAGAATCATTGAGCGGGCCGCCGGACATATCGGTGCCGGCGGAACGGGCTGTAATTGAAATATGCTCGTCTCGTCCGCTTTTTGTAGCTGCGAAGGCGACGAGTTTTTTGACATCGCTAGAATTTTTCGGAAACACCACGACGCGCGGCGTAACCGCAAATATCGAATAGTCATGGCTATACGCCGCGAGCGTCTGATCATCGGATAAGACTTCCCCTTCTACAAACTTTTTTATCTCATCTTGTATCATATATGTTTATACGCTCGTTTTATTCTACCCTAGAACCTTCACTTTCGTATAATTTCAATGCGCCCGCCATCTTTGATTTTAACAAGCTTTGACGGCCGCGAGAAAACTCGTCCGACGTCGAGATAAAAATCAACGCGATCTCCGAAATACGCCCGCGCTTGCGAGATCGTACGAGCCGGAGGTTTTCCTTCCATGTTGGCGCTCGGCGCGACAAGCGGCCCCGTTTTTTTGAGCAGTTTTCTCAGCCGGGCATTCGCCGGAAGCCTGAACGCAATTGTTTTTGTGCCCCTATGAAGATACGCGAATTTTTTTGAGGCGCACGGGAGAATGACGCTTATTTCCCCTGGCCATAGTTTTCTAATCTGCTTTTTTACGATCAAATTCGGCTTTACTCCGAATACATTAAGATCGCGCACCGAACCGATAAGCACAACCATAGGCTTCCTCGGATTTCTTTTCCGAAGCTCGTAGATTTTTTTGACAGTATTTCTTAGCAGAGCGCTTCCGACTATTCCATAGATGGTGTCAGTGGGTATAATTCCGATGCCGCCACTTTTTATTGCTTTAACTATCGCAATGTCAACCCTATTTTTGATGAACATTTTAACTTTATTCGGTTAAGAATTGCCTGCTTCTTATTTTTTTGTGATACGCGATCGCGAATCGGTGAGCTTCGTCGCGGACCTGTATTAGTGTTGCTTTAGCGATTCCGTCTGGAATTTTTCCGATGATAAAATTATTCTTGCGTTTTGGGCCTTTGGCGATGCCGATGATCGGAATGGCGCGATCATATTCCGACGCAACTCTTAGCGCGGCATTTACCTGCCCCAGTCCCCCGTCGATTACAATGCAATCCGGAAGCGGCCACTTGTTTTTAAATCGGCGCTCAAGAATTTCCGTGATCATGCCAACGTCATCGGGAGCATTTCCGCCTCGTATTCTGAATTTCCGATATTCAGATTTGTCCGGTCGGAACTTTCCGCTCTCATCAGAAAACACAGCCATTGAACCAACTGCGGACGCGCCGGATATGTTTGAAATATCGTAGCCCTCGATGCGGACTTTTTTCGTCCTGTTTTCGACGATTTTCGGTTCAAGATCGTCGTTTGTAAGAAATGCAACATCGCGGATGTGCTGGAGAGCGAATATCTGCCGACGAAGTTTTTCCGCCTCTTCAAATTCAAGATTCTTGCTCGCCGCGGTCATTTCTTTTTCAAGCGTTGCGATAATTCTTTTTTTCTTTCCGGCGAAAAACAATTTTAATTTTGCAATATTTTTAAGATACGCTTTTTGGTCAATCGCGCCGATGCACGTTCCCGGGCAGAGGCCGATCTGGCGCTGGAGGCACTCGTGTTTTAATTTTCCGACTTCGCTTTCAGAATGCGTGTTCCACGGAAATATCCGCCGCAAGATTTTAAGCGCCTCGCGCAAACTATTTGAAGACGTAAATGGCCCGAAAGATGTTCCAATGGGATTATTTTTGCCTCGCGCTAGACACACGCGAGGGAATTTTTCTTTCGTAATTTCGACGAATAGAAAACTTTTGTCGTCCTTTTCCCTGATGTTAAAAACCGGCTGGTACTTTTTAATTAATTCTGCTTCCAGAATCAAGGCTTCAAGCGCTGATTCCGTCTGTTTGATGTCAATTTGCGCGATATTTTTTACCAGCTGCTCAATCCGCGAGTCATGAGGTCTGTTAAAATAACTAGAAACCCGGCGCCTTAAATTCCCTGCCTTGCCGACATAGATGATGTTACCTGCGGCGTTTTTCATAAGATACACGCCTGGCGTTTCTGAAAAATTTTTGTATAGCAAATCCTTCATGGCAAAAACAATATACCCCGCCTAGCGAGTTTATGGAAATGTAATTTTCCGCGTATCTATAAATCTCCTGCGATTTCCGCAATCTTTGCGAATTCTATTGCGTTCAAACTTGCTCCGCCAACAAGAGCGCCGTCGATATCTTTCTGTTTTAGGAAAGTTTTAGCATTCTTGCTAGTTATGGAACCTCCGTATAAGATTTTTAACTTTTGACTTTTTCCGCCAGGGGCGGATCCGCCCGTGAAGGAAACTTTTGATTTAATAAATCGCGCCATTTCTGCTGAATCCTCCGGACTGTCAGACGCTCCAGTCCCGACCGCCCATATCGGCTCGTAGGCGATAATTATTTTTGATGTTTGATGTTTGATGTTTGATGTTCCAATGAGGTCCTTTTTTAGCTGCTCTCTGACGAATTTTTTTGCCGCTGAAGGTCCCATTTGACGCACTTCTTTCGGCTCGCCAACGCATAAAATTACATTTATCTTTGCGGCGAGCGCGGCAAGAATTTTTTTGTTTATCATTTCATCCGTTTCGCCAAGCCATTTCCGTCTTTCCGAGTGGCCAATAATAACGTACTCAACGCCGGAGTTTTTAAGCATCGATGGCGATACTTCACCGGTAAACGCGCCCTTTTCGAGCCAAAACATATCTTGAGCTCCTAAAATAACCCTTGGCCCTTGACCTATGACCCGTGACACTTCCAAAAGATACGGAAACGGCGGACAAATTATCACATCGACATTCTTGGGCGCAGAAAAGTTGTTCCACTCTCTGAGGGAGGGGAAATTCATCTTCCAATTAGCTATGACGATTTTGTTTTTCTCCATAATTTCATACAAGCTTAATTGTACCAGATGCTATCAAAGGGTACAGTTTTCTTGTTGTCTATTTGTTAATAGGGGTTTTGATAAGACAGAAAAACTGATACTATATTGACAATGCACTCTAAAGACAAACTTGACTATATACGCCACTCGCTCGCGCATCTTCTCGCGGCCGCGGTGCTTAAAAAATTCCCTGACGCGAAGCTCGGCATCGGACCCACGATTGACGACGGTTTTTATTACGATTTTCTCCTGCCGCGGACGCTTACGCCGGAAGACATGAAAGAGTTTGAGAAATTGATGAAAAAGATGATTGGGCAAAAATTGGCGTTTACCGGAAGAGAAATCACAACAACGGAAGCCGGAAAACTATTCAAAGATCAACCGTTCAAACTTGAGCTTATTGAGGAATTCTCAAAAGACAAAAAGCCGCTTACTGTTTACGCGACTGGCAATGCTCCTCAAGAAATTGGAGATTGGAAATTGTCCTCCAAAGGAGAATCCGCCTTCGGCGGAAAAATTGGAAATTTTTTCTTTGATCTCTGCCGCGGCGGACATGTTGAAAATACCGAGGAAATAGACGCTGGCGGATTTAAGCTCGACCGGCTCGCTGGCGCATATTGGCGCGGAGACGAGAAAAACCCGCAGCTCCAGCGGGTGTACGGCCTCGCATTCAATAATAAGGCTGAGTTAGAAAAATATTTGTGGCAAAAGGAGGAAGCAAAAAAACGAGACCATCGCGTTTTAGGAGAACGTTTTAAGTTGTTTACTTTCGCGAAAGAAGTGGGACCTGGTTTGCCCCTCTGGTTGCCTAACGGGACGATTATCCGCGACGAGATTGAGAAATATGCGAAGGAAATCGAGAAAGAATGGGGTTATGAGCGCGTTGCTACTCCGCACATCGCGAAGGAAGATCTCTACCGCATGTCCGGTCATATCCCCTATTATACCGGCAGCATGTATCCGCCGATGAAACTCGATGACGGAAATTATTACCTCAAAGCTATGAATTGTCCGCATACCCACATGATTTATAAATCCCAACCGCACAGTTATAAGGAGCTTCCCATTCGATACGCAGAATACGGACAGGTATACCGATACGAACTTTCTGGAACGCTTGCGGGGCTTTTGCGCGTGCGCGGTTTCGCGCAAAACGATGCCCATATTTACTGCGCCGAGAACCAGGTAGAAGAAGAATTTTTGAATGTGATGAAACTCCACGAATTCTGGTATAAAAAAGTTTTCGGCATTGAGGATTTTTATATGCGCCTTTCCCTTCCAGCAGAAGATAAGACAAAATTTGCCGACATTCCGGCGGGATGGAAAAAGGCGGTGGAAATTCTCCGGAAAATCATGAAAAAAAGCGGCTTACAGTATGTGGAAGCGGAGGGAGAAGCCGCATTTTATGG
>JBBTYG010000084.1:0-4230 GCA_038061855.1 Patescibacteria group bacterium
TATATTTAATTTTAAGGACCAAAGTACTGGAACTGTGAGATTTAAGCTTGGCGTTAATAGTGAAAAAGAAATTGACAAAATGTGCCATGAATTCTTTCATAAGAAAAAAGCTGGACCAGAATGGAAAGCAAAAAATGTTTGGAAATCACTATCTCAGGCAGAGGGAGGTTTTTACGGCAAATTAATTATTCATTCTCATGAAGGAAAGATAGAAAATTCGGGAAAGTTTGACGGAATGGATTCCGAAAAAGCCAAGCGGGAAATTACAAAATTTGTTGGGGGTGAGCGCAAAATCCAATATCGTCTTCGCGATTGGCTCATTTCGCGCCAGCGGTACTGGGGTCCGCCTATCCCAATGATTTTTTGCGAGAACTGCAAAAAATCATTGGGAGATCTTAAATCTCAAAAATCAAATTTCAAAAGTTTTTCGAAAGGGGAGTTGGAAAATCCAGGCTGGATTGCGGTTGACGAAAAAAACCTGCCGGTAGAGTTGCCGTATATCGAAAATTTCCGGCCGACGGGCACAGGGAAATCGCCGCTTGCTTCGCACAAGGAATTCTATGAAGTTAAGTGTCCAAGATGCGGAAGCGAAGCTCGTAGAGAAACCGATGTATCTGACACGTTTTTGGATTCTGCATGGTACTACCTCGCGTATCTTACGCTCGGAACTGAAAACTTAAAACTTAAAACTAAAAAACCTAAAAAAGAAATTGAAAAGCTTATTCCAGATAAGAACGTAATCAAAGAATGGCTTCCGGTTGATATGTATATAGGTGGGGCGGAACATTCGGTGTTACATCTCCTCTATGTTCGATTTTTGGCGCTTGCGCTCCATGATCTGAAACTCCTCGCGCTCGGAGAATCTTCCGCGCCGATAGGCGAACCATTTCCCAAGTTTCGCGCGCACGGCCTTCTTATCAAGGACGGAGCGAAGATGTCTAAGTCGAAAGGCAACGTGGTTAATCCAGACGAGTATATCAAGAATTTCGGCGCGGATGTGCTGCGGATGTATTTAATGTTTATTGCGCCATTTGAACAAGGCGGGGATTTTCGCGATTCCGGGTTACTTGGAATAGAACGCTTTTTGAAGAAAATACGTTTTTATGTAGTGGAGTGGAAGGAGTTTTGGGATAACTTGATAAAAGCGAAACCAAATAATATCGTATCATACAATCAGAGTTCTTCGGATAAGGATTTTTTGGCGAAAATTCATAGGACGATTAAAAAGATAACAGATGATATCGAGGCTTTAAAGTTTAATACGGCAATATCTGCTCTGATGATTTTTCTTAATGAAGTCAGAAGTGATCACGTCCCGGATCATGGTTTTCCAAACACATCCGTCATTTCAGTGAAGACATTAACACGTCCCGAGTTAGAAACATTCCTGAAACTTCTCGCTCCATTCGCGCCGCACATGGCGGAAGAAATATGGAGAAATGTGCTGGGTAATGAGACATCGATCCATCGCGAGGCGTGGCCGGAGTTCGATGAAAAATTAATTCAGGAGGAGAAATTTACTCTTGTAATTCAAGTTAATGGGAAAGTTCGGGATAGCGTTGAAGCTTCGATTGGGATCCACGAAGAACAAGCGCTTGCGCTTGCTCTTCGGATGGAGCGTATAATGACCATTATGGGTTCGCAAAAGCCGAAGCGAGTCATTTATGTTCAAGATAAATTAATTAATTTAGTTCTCTAAAAAACATGCCCGGAGGGAAAATACTTATTTTCTTATTAATGCTTTTACTGGTTGTTTTCGGGTTGCGTTTTTTTGGAAACATACCAGTCGGCACCGAGACCGTATCTACATCAACCATTGCAACTAGTTCTGACGGAACAGCTCCAGTGACTGATAAGAGCTCGGTAGTGCCGAAAAAGCAGGTGCCGACACCGATTTCGGAGCCAACACCGGAGGAGCAGCAACCAGAAGAACAAACGCCGCAACAGCTAAATATCGATCCGGCTCAAATTCCAGATGGGTTTTCTGTAAATCAACTCTCGCCTTACTTTCGCAGAGTAATTTTTTCAGGGGTGAGTTTTCCTGGAGACATAACCTTATCGCTCGCGTATGACATAATGTCACCGATTAACATAACAGGGTGGCTTATACAAGCAAGACGAGGCGGGCAGGTTATTCCCCAAGCAATCAATATTTACGATCCGACTGGTTTAGTGCCAGAAACAGATATATATCTTCGGCCGGGCGACGTGCTCAGAATGTTTCCATATGCGAGCACTATTGGCAAAAACTTCAGGTTGAACAAGTGCATCGGGGCATTGGAGAATGAAAATCACTTTACACCTTCGCTTCCATGGTATTGCCCGGCGCTTTATAAAAACTATTCGGAAATTTCAAGTTTTACCGGAAAATGCCAGGATTATATTTCTTCTTTGAATTATTGCACCGCCCCCGATTTTTATTCAGTCGATATTCCTTATGATGATTATGCGTGCCAGGCGTATCTGCAGAACACTATTAATTTCAAAGGATGTTTTGATAAATATCGCGGCGACACAGATTTTCTGACAAATGAGATCTGGGCATGGACAGGTAATGATCGCCTTTTGGATGAAAGGCATGACCGCGTTCTCCTGTTCGACAGGACTGGATTGCTCGTAGACGAATACAGCTATTAAATAAATCAAACGCTGGCTGCTAGATTCTTTCAGAAAGCTTTAGCGTTGCGCTGAACTTTGTTTCTCCGCGGAGCACGAGAAGTTTCACCTGATCACCGACGTTCATAGTTTCCAAAAAGTCCTGAATCGGGTGATCGCAATCCAGTTTATTTCCGTTAAACTCAAGTATAATGTCTTTTTCTCTAAGCCCTGCTTTCTCTGCCGGGCTTTCGGGCGTTACTCCCGGGTCGTGCGGCGTTTCGCGAATGATCATCGCTCCGAAATGTACCGCCAAATTCATTTTTTCCTTAAGGTTCTGATCTATCATGATATACCTGACTCCGAGGAGCGGACGGCGGATTCTCCCGTATTTTTGTATATCATCCAAATCGCGCCTGGCCGCATTGATCGGGATTGCAAAGCTGATGCTCTGCGCTCCGTAGACGACCGCAGTATTTATGCCGATTGCCTGCCCTCTTAGATTTACAAGCGGCCCGCCGGAATTTCCAACATTGATTGCCGCATCGGTTTGGATAAGGCCCCGCATTTCCTGCGGCGGCGCTTTTGGGTCTTCTTGCGCAATAATGGAGCGTGATAGGCCGGAGATGATTCCCATTGAAACGGTATTTTTGAATATGCCAAGCGCGTTTCCGGTTGCGATGACAATTTCTCCAAGTTTTAAGCGGGCGGCATTTCCGAGTTTGACTATGGGAAGCCCATCCGCTTGAATTTTAAGTATTGCAACATCGTTTATCGGGTCTCGGCTCAGTATGGTCGCAACGAATTTTCTGCCGTCATTTGCTATAACGGAATATTCTGCTTTGCCGTCGCTTACGACATGTTTGTTCGTTAATATGATCCCGCTTTGATCTACAATAAATCCGGATCCTCCGCCGACTTGGATCATTCCTCGGTTATCCGCGAAAATTTTCGGTATTTTTTTCGCCAATTGCCAGGCCTCGACTCGCTCGCCTCGCTCGCGGCGTGTCTTTTGGTCTGTGGCGCCGTTAGGCGAAAATGGATACAATTCCCGCGGCATTTCTCTTTCCAGGTCCTCGAGGTGTTTTGTTATCACGATCGATACCGTTGCGGGCATTACTTTTTCGATTGTCGATGTTATTTTTTCTTGGAGCATAATGATAAAAATTTTCAATTACCAATTTTCAATTCCTAATAAAACGTCAAATGGAAGTTAGGAATTGCGGAAGATCTTTGTCTTTTTTCACAATATTATTCTAGTTCTTTTCCTCTTCCTTTAGAAGGGCGTTGAATTTCGTCCTGAGTTTGTCTATTTTCGGTCCGATAATAGCATGGCAATATGATTGAGAGGCATTGTTCTTATAATACTGGCGATGATATTTCTCTGCTTCATAGAATGTTTCTAGCGGTTTTATTTCAGTGACAAGCGGTTTGTCGTTCTGGTCTGCGTCGTTCAATTCTTTGATAAATTTTTCCGTTTCTTGTTTCTGTTCGTCGGTAGTATAAAAAATCGCCGAACGGTATTGCGTGCCCACGTCGTTTCCTTGTTGGTTCAACGTCGTGCCGTCGTGCGTCGAGAAGAAAACAGTCAAAAGATCGTTAAACGAAATTTGCGCAGGGTCGAATTCGATTTTA
>JBBTYG010000085.1:0-2452 GCA_038061855.1 Patescibacteria group bacterium
ATCAGCTGCTTGAGCATCTCGATTATGATCTGATCGTGTCGAACCCTAAAATCTTTATCGGGTATTCTGATATGACTGCGCTTACCACCGCTATCACGACTAAAACAGGGTTGATTACATTTTCTGGCCCTGGAATAATTTCATTTGCAAAACCGGATCCGTTCAAATATACATGGGATTATTTCGAGAAAACATGCATTCATCCAACAAGTAGAATAGTCGTCAAAGCATCTCCCGACTATGCCGACGATCTCTATTTCCTACGAAGCGACGACAATCATCGTATCAAAAACCATAATCAAGGCATAAAAATATTTACCAAAGGCAAGACGAAAGGCGAAATTGTCACTGGAAATCTACAGACTCTTTTGGCTCTCAATGGGACCAGTTATTTCCCCGATCTCACGGGCAAGATTCTTTTCCTTGAAGATGATGAAACAGTTACACCGGCTCAGCTTGATCGGTCTTTCACTCAATGCAAGCAGGGTGGCTGGTTTGATAGAATAAACGGCTTAGTGCTCGGGCGCTTTACGGAGTATTCCAAATTTTCGCCGGAAGATTCTCTCGAGGATTTATTGAAAGGATATTTTTCTGGAAAACGTTTTCCTGTATTGTACAACGCGGATTTCGGACATTCCGATCCTATGATTACAATCCCCCATGGCGGTATGGCTGCTCTAGACGCCGGTAAAAAACAGATTGTTTTTGAGCGGGCGGTTATATAGAAAAACCGATTGAATAAAAGAACGACAAATAACGTTAAGCGAATATCGCACGCGAAAGATGCCCGCAAAAGAGGAAATCTGCTTAATGTTGTCAATTATATTTTAGGAAGAAAAAAAGAAATCGCAGGACTCGTGCGTCGCCACAGAACTCCGTTTTATATATACGACAGAGAAGCACTTGATAGTTCTATCGATTCATTCCTCTCCTCTTTTAAAAGAGAGATTCCTTCTTTTAAAGGATATTATGCCGTAAAACTTAATCACCACCCGTTCATTGTGAAGCGCGCGGTCCAAAAAGAATTAGGGCTTGATGTTCTTGTGGACGAGCTCGACAACCCGGAGCTTAAAATTCGTTTGCGGCTCGAGGCGCGCAAGCGCGGCATACCGGTCATTATGGCGACTGACAACGGAGACAATATCATTTTCGATATTGAGCGTTATGATCTTGATAAAAAACTCATGCTTTTCAACGGCGCGGCGGGGGATTTGACGTTGGAGAAATTTAAAAATTTTCAGCCGCAGGATATGCCTCGGCTTGCGACGCAGATCGCCGGGCCGCACGTGGTTGTGCCGCGAATGCTCGAGTCCGTGTTTGAAGTCGGGAAATCGCTCTATTCGTGGCCACAGCTGGGAGACGCTGCTGCGCTTGCGGGGGTTTCTGTTGCGTATGTGGTCAAGCGCCTTGCTCTCGGCGAGCAGTTAAAGAGCGGCAAGCTCGAAGTGAATCTTGATTCTGTGTTCGATCCGAAATACCACTCGCCGGATGCCGTTGCGGATCGTGAAAATCGCAGGAAAAAGATTCTGAAGAATATTGGGCTTTGAATTCCGCGTCTTTACACGCCAGATTTTCCTTGCTACGCTACCCACAATAATATTCGGGGGAAGGGGATACTCTTTATTGAAATGGCAAGAAAAACCCTCATAATACTTACGCTCGCCGTCTTTTCGATTCCTTTTTTGAGCCATGCGGATGACTTAGTTTTTACAGATCCGGCGATTTATGGAATTCATAACGGCAATCAGGGCGGTTGTTGCGAAAACTTCGTAGTGGCATCGGTTGTTGAGCATGCTCCAGAGGCGTTCGAAATAGTGCGAATCGAAGTTGATAATAGGGATTTTTCCTTAAACAACCATGCCGGAATGGGAAATATGCAGGCATGGATATACGATTCGCAAAATAATCTACTCGCCGCTTCGACGAATACATGCTACGTACAAGGCGGGTGCTTAAATTTATATTTCGAAGGGCAATCGATTCCGGCGACATTTATTTTGGTTCTTGGAGGACACGATATGTTGCAGGGGTACGCAAATTTCACTATTTCAAATATTCGGTTCTATAAAGCGAGCGTTCCAGTTGGTATAGTAAGTGGCACGCTTCAGCAATATGAGTCCGACGCAACAAGTACGATTTCGGAAGGAGGGATGATCTTGAACGGCGAGGTGGTGTTTAGCGCATCGCTCCAATCGTCCGGCGCGGGCGCGCTCCAGCTTCAAGTCGAGCTTAAAGGTTCTGGTTTGCCGTTTATAGGTGAGGCGAATGTTCTAAGTCCTTTTGTCCCATCAGGATCATTTGTCACTGCCGATGTTTCAAATCTTTACGATGACGAATATCGCTGGCGTGCGCGGGCGGTGGACTCGCTCGGTAATGCGTCCGCGTGGCAGGAGTTCGGTACTGCAGGAAATATTGATTTTGTCGTCGCCCGCGAGCCGGTCATCATCGTGCC
>JBBTYG010000086.1:0-4913 GCA_038061855.1 Patescibacteria group bacterium
GACAAAGACGGGAAGCCGGACACGAAGGGCTTCAACACGTGCCGCGACTGCCGCTAAAGTCGCATCGAGAGAGCTAGTTAACTATCAAAAGCAGACACTGGAGCGGGGAAGTTCTCCGCCCCTTTTTTTATTTTTTCGAATTTGACATATATAATTTTATATGTTATAAACTATGCAGTTCGTTACAACTTCGAACATTCGGTTAACGGCCGCATTTCAGTACAGTTTATGAAAAAACTCATCAATTCGGTTTCGATGATCACGCTTTGCGCGATCGCCCTAACATTCACTGGGTGCAAAACACTCAGGACTATCATGATAATTCCAGGGACGGATCTGCAAATCGTGAACAACCTGCCCAAGGACTGGGTAGTGCGCGTGTCTGATGGGCACCTACCTCCGCCTCAAGGCACCGGATGCCTGTTGACGATCGCATCGGGATCGAGCGGGTGGTACAAACTGCCCTATCATCCGGATTTCGCGTATTACTCCTATTCCTACAGTTACGTCGTGGAGTACACCATTCGCTTCATAGCGAAGGCGTACAACCCGGCTGGGGAGTATGTCGGGGTGGTAACATTGGAGGTGCCACCGTTTTCTCATCCTGGGACGTGGGTGATCAACTCCTACGAGCCGCGGATGGAACCGCCGGCGAAGCCGTAAGGATACGGCGCAAACAATACAGAGGGCCCGTAGAAAATACGCGGCCCTTTGAATTTATATGTGGACATAAAAAATGAGGATGGAAAAATAAAAAACCGTTGCCATAAAGCAAATTTTCAGATACGATTACATTTATAAAAAACTAGACAAGACAATGACGCTAAAAACTCTTTTTAAAAGCAAACTTGGAATTTCCGCCACGGTAATAATTATTCTCATAGCCGGGTGGATAATTAACAGTAAACTAAACAGCAAGGAAATATATGATCTCGCCGATGTAAAGAGGGGCGATATAATCGAGGAAATAATCGTAACTGGCAGAATCACTCCCGTCGATAAGCTCGATTTAACACTCGAGCGAGGAGGAAAGATTTCTCGCGTGTACGTAACCGAAGGAGACGAAGTTCGGCCTGGTCAGATGCTTGTTGAACTCGACTCATCCGAACTGCGCGCTTCTCTTGAAGAGGCCGAAGCAAACGCGAAAGTTCAAAAAGCGAAACTCGATGAACTTATCCGCGGAGCTCGGCCTGAAAACATCCAAATCGCGAAAACAGCTCTCCTTAAGGCAGAACAAAATCTCGCGAATGAATATGGAGATGTTACGCAAATCCTGAACGACGCGTATGCGAAAACAGACGACGCAGTTCGAAATCAGCTTTCCGCGTTATTCATAAACGGAGACGGCACAAATCCTCAATTCACGTTTTCAATAAGCGATCCGCAAGCTCAAATTGACGCGCAATCTGGCCGGGTTGTCGCTGGCGCTGAACTAAACGCATGGAAAAGCGAACTTGCTGCGCTCAACCTACAGTCGTCCGCAAGCAAACTCGAAGCGGCAACCGAGCGTGCCCTATCCCGCCTTGAAAAAATTCTCTTCTTTCTGAATCGAACTATGGATGCGATCATGGATTCGCCATCGTCAGTCGCAAGCACTTACAGAACCAGCGTAACCGCCGCTCGATCTGCCGTGAATACGGCGATTTCGGATATAAACGGAAACATTCAAAATATCGCATCAGAAAAAATAGCTATTGAACAAGCGGAAAATGAACTCGCGCTCCAGTTTGCCGGATCAACGCAAGAAGACATACATGCCCAAGAGGCCCAGCTTGCCCAAGCGGAAGCAAGCGTCGCGGTTGCGCAAGCACGAATAAGCCAAACACAACTTCGCTCCCCAATCACCGGCGTTGTCTCGCGCATGGATGGGAAAGTCGGGGAGGTAATAACGGCCAACGACGCTGTTACAACGATAATTTCAAACTTGAAACTTAGAGTGGAGGCGGATGTTCCTGAAGTAGATATCGGAAAGATACAAATAGGCAATCACACATCGGTCGTTTTCGACGCGTTTTCGCAAGAAATATTTGAAGGATCTGTCATAAAAATTGATCCGGCCGAAGTCGTCATTGATGGCGTGCCAACGTATAAGATAAAACTTTTGCTCGCCGTGGATGATCCGCGCATCAAGCCAGGCATGACGGCAAACGTTTCAGTAGAAGTTGCCAGAGCGACAAACGCGTTGCTATTGCCTTCCAGAGCAATATTCGAAAAGGACGGACGGCGATACGTATCACGGAAACTCCCAAATGGCACGATTGAGGATATTATGATTGAGCTTGGCATTCGCGGAACAAACGGAGAAGTAGAAATACGTTCAGGCATTCAGGAAAGCGATACCGTCGTAATCCCAGAACGTACGTAATGGCTCTGCTAGAGGTTCAAAATCTCTCAAAAACGTATCGGGACGAGGAAACCGAAACCCTTGCGCTCAAGAATGTAAACCTTTCAATCGAGGAAGGAGAGTTTGTCGCGATTATGGGACCCTCCGGTTCTGGAAAATCAACCCTGCTCCACATACTCGGACTTTTGGACGAACCAACTTCTGGCACATATCGCTTCAAAAACCGCGACACTCGCGAATATTCGCGCACCGACCTCGCGCGAATACGAAATCGCGAAATCGGTTTCGTATTTCAGGCGTTCAATCTGTTAGCGAAATCAACAACGCTCGATAATGTCCTCTTGCCGCTGTATTACTCAGAAGTCAATGACTCGCTATGGCAAGAACGAGCTGAAAAATCTATTGCGTCCGTGGAATTATCCCATCGGATGCACTATAAAACGTCTAAACTGTCCGGAGGCGAAAAACAACGTGTCGCCATTGCCAGAGCGCTCGTCAATAATCCGCCAATAATCTTCGCTGATGAACCGACTGGAAATCTCGATTCCCGCTCGGGACAAGCAGTAATGGAAATCATCCAACGTCTAAATGAAGAAAAGGGCCACACCGTAATTTTGATCACTCACGAATTCTACACTGCGGAACATGCGCAGCGCATAATAAAAATCCGCGATGGAGAAATCGCGAGTGACGAAAAAGTGGCACACCGCCAGCGCGCAACAGCATTCAAGAAATAATATGAAATTCAACCATAGCGTTCGGACCGCGCTCACAGGATTACATGCGAACCGCTCGCGTTCGGCGCTCACTATTTTAGGCATCGTTATCGGCATAACTGCCATTATATTAATTGTATCGCTCGGCAAAGGAGCGCAGACTTTTATTCTCGGGCAAATTCAGGGGATTGGATCAAAAACCATCGCAGTTATTCCTGGACGGCAACCCACAGGCCCGAGCGATTTCGCGAATGTATTCCTTGATTCGCTTAAAGATCGTGATCTGAAAAGCATTTCAAATAAGGCGAACGTGCCGTTCGCCGAGAATATAATGCCGGTCGTATTCGGAACAACGCGTCTCTCGTTTGGGAACGAAACATATCAGGCAACGGTATTGGGCGCAGGCAATGATGAGAAGGATAACGTTATTGGTCAGGTATTCGACGTTTATCCGAGCACCGGCGATTTTTTCACCGCCACGGACGTAAAATCGCTCGAGAAAGTAGCGGTCCTGGGAGATAAAGTTAAAAAAGAACTTTTCGGCTCCGAAGAGGCTCTCGGCCAAAAAGTAAAAATAAGCAACACCACTTTCCGTATCGTAGGTATCTTGCCGAAGAAAGGTCAGGTGTCATTCTTCAACTTCGACGACATGGTGCTTGTCCCGTATACCACCGCGCAGCAATACGTGCTGGGAAAAAAATATTTCGACCGTTTTATCGTCACTGCGGACAAAGAAGAGCATATATCCAGGACGGTACGCGATGTCGAGCTCACTATTCGCGCGAATCACAGCATCACCGATCCGGACAAGGACGACTTCTTTGTTGAAACGCAGGCCGATATAGCTGAACGCCTTCGCGTCGTCACAAATGCTCTTACCGCGTTTCTTGTTTCCGTCGCCGCGATATCTCTATTCGTCGGCGGCGTGGGTATTATGAATATAATGCTTGTGTCGGTCACGGAACGCACCAAAGAAATCGGCCTTCGGAAAGCAATCGGCGCGACCGATCAAGACATACTCACGCAGTTTCTCTTCGAGGCGATTATTTTGACTGGGATTGGCGGAGTCATCGGTATTATACTCGGAGCATTTTTTTCTTTTACCGCATCGCTTCTCCTCACAAGAATTCTAAACATCAGCTGGACATTCACGTTTCCGTACGGAGGCACACTGATTGGCCTTACAGTTTCCATCGGCATCGGACTCATATTCGGCATATACCCCGCGAGACAGGCGGCAAAGAAAAATCCTATCGACGCTCTCCGATACGAATAATAAAAAATAACCGCTCAATTTTATGATACTTGCTTCACACGCTATAATCGGCGCGGCAGTAGGAAGACTTTTTCCCTTATCGCCTTTCTATGGATTCCTTGCTGGGCTTTTGAGCCACTACGCGATGGATGCCATACCCCATTGGGAATATACATTGCCGTCTATTTCCAAAAGAAAGAAATTGGGCTCTGGAAATGTGCTAGTGCGTGAAGTTATCTTTACAGGAATCGATTTCGCGGTTGGTATCGCCGCGGCTTTTGCCATATTTCCCATAGGACTAGAAGACCCTGGAATTCTCTCGATTTCCTTTGGAATTATTGGCGGCGTGTTTCCCGACGCTTTGCAATTTTTATATTTTTTTTACAAAGGCGAACCGATCCGGATGCATCAGAAATTCCACGACACAATCCATGCAAGCCGAAAATTTAAAGATCGCCCGTTCGTGGGTATTCCCCTGCAAATCGCGCTTATAACAGTGTTCATTTTGATTTCTAACTTCTTCGCGCCAATATAACGGAAATTTGCATTTTGTTTTATACTGGGTATAGTTAGCTCATGAGTCACAAAGGAGGCAAAT
>JBBTYG010000087.1:0-4317 GCA_038061855.1 Patescibacteria group bacterium
TCGCGTGTAGCGCGCGGGAGAGTGAGTGGCAAACGATAGAAAGCTCAAAAAAAATAACAACATGGCTCAAAAAGTAGACGTTTCGAGGTTGGTAATGGCTCTCTTGCTCGAGAGGGCTACGGCGTTCAACTTGGATCTTCCAGATGAATTGACGCCGGATACCAAGGTCAATTCCGCAAGATGCGGGCAGGTGGTGGTTGGTGATTTCCACTTGTCAGCAATTGATCTTCCCGAAGAGGAGATACGAATCAGGGATCTTGCTCGACAGATCCCCAATGATAGGTTGGTGCACTATACACCGCCTGACGCCAAAGAAGGGCGTTACCGAATCTGAACTCGAAGTTTTTCCGAGTCCGGGGACCAGAACCCCCGGACTCTTTTGTTTTTAAATTCAATCTCGTTGCCTGACGCGCTTTTGATTTTTACGTCCAGTTCTTTTATATTATGAACGTGTTATACGGGCGTGCGTATGAAATTTAGATCGCAGTAAAATTTTTGGACACGTAGTTCAGCGGTAGAACGCTGTTTGTCCCGTACAACCCTTTGGATTGTTTGGGATACTGACCCCGCATCTGGGCAATTAGTTCAGTGGTAGAACGCCGTCCTGATAAGACGGAGGTCGAAGGTTCGATTCCTTCATTGCCCACCAAACGAAATGACTCAAATATTTGTGAAATTAAGATAACTCCATGGTCATCACGTATATTTTGTTTATTGTCGGCTTCGGCGTTCTCATTAAGGGCGCGGATTTGCTGGTTGATGGCGCTTCTTCTCTGGCGAAACGGCTTGGCGTTTCCACGATAGTTATTGGGCTTACTATCGTTGCGTTTGGCACCTCGATCCCAGAATTAATTGTTAACATATTCGCCAGCGTTAATGGAAATACGGACATTGCGATCGGCAACATTTTAGGAAGCAACATCGCCAATATTTTGCTTATTTTGGGAATATCCGCAGTGATCTATCCCTTGGCGGTTAAGCATGGAACTGCGTGGAAAGAAATTCCTTTTGCTTTCTTGGCGGTAATTGTGCTTGCGCTTATGGTGAGCGACGCTTTTATTGATAACAGCACATTTTCTGCGCTCACGCGCATTGACGGCCTTATTTTAATTTCTTTCTTCATAATATTTCTTTATTACGTGTTCGGTATCAGCAAAGCCGGGCCTCCTGATGTAGTCGAAACAACGCCGCGTGTTTACTCATTATTGCGGTCATATGTAATGATCGGCGTGGGTCTTGTGGGTTTGGTTTTGGGCGGCAAGTGGATCGTGGACGGCGCAGTGGCTTTCGCATCGAGTTTCGGAGTAAGCGAAGCATTAATTGGTTTGACAATCGTCGCGGTTGGGACTTCTCTTCCAGAACTCGCGACCTCGGCAGTGGCTGCCTACAAAAAAAATACTGATATTGCCGTTGGAAATATCGTAGGCTCGAATATTTTTAACATCTTTTGGATTTTAGGCGTGAGCGCGACGATACGGCCATTACCATTTTCTCAATTGCTCGTGAGCGACGTGTTGATGACCGCTCTCGCCACTTTTCTCTTGTTCGCGGCTTTGTTTATCGGAAAGCGACACATTCTCAAGCGATGGCAGGGGATTTGTTTTATCGCCATCTATGTCGGTTATGTTACGTATTTAATTATTCGCGGATAACATTACTATCCGGGTATTTCTTGCGGAGCTCGCTCAACCACAATTGTTCCATCCTCGCTGAGATGCACCGTGAATAAAATATTTGAAGAATCTTTTGCTGTAAAAAGAAATTCGTTCTCCGCCTCCGGTATGGGGAAAACGAGGTCTTTTTCCACGACGGTCGGTAAACCTGGTTTGATGCAATGTTCAGCATCTTGAGTTGATTCAAAATATGATTCCATTGGAAGTACCAATGTTCCTAACTCATCCGAGACGCGCCGAATGTTGGCGGGAAGCTTCCACGCGCATATTTCGCTTGTTGAGGAAGATTGATCGAATATGAAAGCAGAGATGGTAAATATAAGCTTGTGATTAGAAGTCGGTGTTTCCTCAATGAGCGTGGATACAAACTGAACATTAAGAAGAGAGAATTTCGTTCGTACCTCACGGTTTATTCCTTCGTTTGAAATGAGATTTCCGTATACGTTCTCCCACGTAATTGAATAAGGAGAATCTGGGAGTAACGCGGTGGGCGCCGTGGGTTCTGCCGGCCGACCGAAAAAGCTTGAAATAATACCCGCGCCAAGAATAAGCGCGATAATTGCCCCGAGAGAAATTCCGAGCATAACTGGTTTTTTCTCAAATGGGTTTTCCATCAAATAATTTTAACACGCTTTGCCGTGCGTAAGGTATTATGAAAAACTTTCGACGTTTGATACCTTAAATACGAATTCTAAAAAATTTTTTCTTACCGATTTTTAGGGTATCGCCGCCGGAAATTTTAAGCATCTCGCTCGGATTTTTTTTCACTTCGCCGTTTACGTCCACCGCGCCCTGCTCAATGAGCCGTCTCCTTTCGCTAATACTGGAACCCACTCCAATATGGGTCAATAAATTGATAAGACGTATCGGATTCTCCGGTATCCTAAGTTCTGGTATGTCTGCTGGAATAGTATGTTTCGAGAAAAGTGCCTCAAAATTTTCCTGCGCCTTTTTCGCGGCTTTTTCGCCCTGGTAACGTTTCACGGCTAAAAAGGCAAGCCATTCTTTTGCGGATTTCGGATTTAGCTTTATCTCCGATTTCTTCCGTTCAATTTCTTCTTCCGAGGCATCCGTAACGGCTATTAGATATGGCTCTATTAACGTATCCTTTATTGACATTATTTTCCCATACTGCTCATCAAGATTATCGGCGATGTTAATTACATTGCCCCAACTCGTCGACATTTTCCGTTCATCTGTGCCGATAAGCATCTTTACGGTAAGAATATCCTGTGGTTTTTGACCATACCGCTCTTGGATTTTTCTACCCGCAAGTAGGTTGAAAAGCTGGTCAGTCCCGCCAATTTCAACGTCGGCTTTCACGGCGACAGAATCGTATCCCTGCATCAAGGGATACATAAATTCGCGAAGGCTGATAGGGCTGTGCGCGCTCCAACGTACTTTGAAATTTTCGCGCTCCACCATTTGCTGGGCGGTAAACGTTTCCGCGAGCTCGGATATTTCACGGAAGTCTAATTTCTTGAGCCATTCACTGTTATAGCGGATCTCGCACTTTTTCAGGTTCAAAATTTTTCCGATCTGCGGCAGATAATTCTCAAGATTTTTTTTGATTTGCGCCTCGGTAAGAAACGGCCGTTTTTCGAGTTTGTCCGATGGGTCGCCAATTTGCGCGGTAAAGTCGCCGATGATTAAAACGATTTTATGTCCCAAATCTTGAAATTCTTTGAGTTTCCATAGTGCCACAGCGCGGCCGATATGGATTTTGTCTCCCGTCGGGTCAATGCCGTGTTTTATGCGCAGCCTTTTTGTGCCGCATAGCGCTTTCTCGAGATGTTCTTTCTCAATAACTTGCTCAACATTTCGAGAGAGGAGTTTTTTTATGAGTATCGTGCGATCTGTCATGAATTTATCTTATCAATCAATTTGCAAAATAAAAAGCAGTTTATGTGCTATTCTGCTATTTTGATGCAGTGTCTTGTCCAGATTTCATTTCGTTATGATATCAAGCTTATCACGATATCTTTATTCCTGCACCCTGCGTGATACAATTTAGGCAATGGAGAAAGTTCAAGGTTTAGAAGCCGAAAATAAATTTTCTTCTCCTGAAGAAGAACTCGCATTTTTGCGCAATGAAGTGGCTCGAAAAGAGTCGGAACTTCAGCGGAAACTTGAGGACACTCCAATTCCTCGAGGGCATGCCGAAAAAGAAGTGCTTACGGAATACAAAACTCGAGAACCAGAGAGCGTAATTCATGAAAAATATCGAATACCGGAGGCGCAAGCCGGCGAAATAAGTCTTGGTTTGGCTCCCGAGGAGCACGATGTGAAAATATCCGAGCTTCTCGTTATGCTTCGCGAGAAGGGAGTGATGAATACACTCTCTGTGATCAGAAAAATGAAAGACCCTCATCTCGAAGACGACTTCGAGCGTTTTCTTGCGCAATACATTAAATCAGGTTTTCCAGCGTGGGCAGAGAAAGAAACTGGCCCGCTCTTCAAGGGGCTCCGAATGACGCTCTATGAAATAAGTTTACCGCAGCAGGGTTCAAATGAAAAAGAAAGGGAGCTTAAAGAAATAATTTCGGCGATGGAGCAGTTTTATTCAGGTATGCTCTCTGTCGGAGACAAGAAGGCGCGAACCGCGCAGTATTTCACGATCGAGCTAGCCGTCGAAAACCACAGC
>JBBTYG010000088.1:0-2428 GCA_038061855.1 Patescibacteria group bacterium
TCCGTTGCAAGCACAATCCCCTCTGCTGCATCTTCAACATAGAGAAAATCCCGCGTTGCCTTCCCGGTTCCCCAAACTTCGATAAAGCCGGTTTTTTGCTCCTCCGCCGCAAGAATTCTCTTCATAAGCATTGGAAGCACGAAACTTGATCTATAATCGCCCGGCCCATACATATTTGCCATAAAAAGATGAATAGCCCTAAAATCGTACTGTTTTCGATATGACTGCGCCTCAACCAACAGCATTTTTTTTGCGATTGCATAGGGAGTATGAATTTCTTCCGGAGAACCAATCCATACATCCTCTTCTTTGAAAGGCAACGGCGCGTGCTCGGGATACTCTGCCGCAGATCCAATTGTGACAAATTTTTCCACGCCCTCGATGCGCGCAGTCTCCATAAGCTCCGCACCCATAATCAAATTATCGTAAAACGTTTGCGCCGGATGTTCTTTATGAAACGTAATACCGCCGGTTGTACCAGCAAGATGAATCACGACGTCCTGTCCGCGGACAACGGTAGCGCAATTTTCTTTTTTTCTCAAATCAAACTGTTTTGATCGTGGAACAAAAATATTATCTTCAATCACGCCGCGTTTCTTAAGCGTATTAACGACGTGCTGGCCCAAAAAACCGGCTCCGCCAGTAACGAGAATTTTTTTATCACGCAAATTCATTCGGAAAATATTTGCCGAAAACCAGCAACAAAGCGCAACCAAAACATCGCGTCACACTATTTTTTTAGCGTTTTCGTGAAGTCCGTGCGCTTTCAAGTCATGCCGCAACATAATTTTAATGAGGCCGTCTATATTCGTCTTCGCTTCCCAGCCAAGTTTTTCTTTCGCTTTCTTGGTATCAGCAAGCAGATAATTAACTTCCGTTGGACGATAATATCGCTCATCAAGCCCGACAAAATCCTTCCAGTTCGAAATTCCAACATACGAAAACGCCTTTTCGACGAATTCCTTAATGGTATGGGCAGTGCCCGTGCCGATTACGAAATCCTCTGGCTCCTTCTGCTGAAGCATTTTCCACATCGCCTCAACATATTCGGGTGCATACCCCCAATCACGCCGCGCTTCCAGATTCCCTAAATAAATTTTTTTATCGAGCCCCGCGAGAATCCTTGCAATGCCGCGAGTGATTTTCCTCGTTACGAACGTCTCGCCGCGTCTCTCGGACTCGTGGTTAAAAAGTATGCCGTTCACCGCGAATGTCCCATACGCCTCTCTATAATTCCGCGTTGTATGGAACGCAAACGCCTTCGCGATTCCATAAGGACTCCTCGGATAAAACGGAGTTTCCTCATTCTGCGGCGGCGGCGCGGCGCCGAATATTTCAGAACTTGACGCCTGATAAAACTTTATTTTTTTGCCGGTATGCTCCTCAAAATCTTTCACAGCTTCAAGCACGCGGAGTACGCCGACTCCGGTTATGTTTGCGGTGTACTCCGGGATATCGAACGAAACCCGAACATGCGATTGCGCCCCTAAATTATAAATCTCATCGGGCTGAACCTTATATACCAACCTTCTGATGGTATTCGCATCCGCCAAGTCTCCGTGGTGCAAAAAAAATCTTTTACCTTCTGCATGAGGATCTGCATATATGTGTTCGATACGCGAAGTATTGAACGTAGACGCCCTGCGCATAACGCCGTGAACTTCATAGCCTTTCGAAAGCAAAAACTCGGCAAGATAGCTCCCATCTTGCCCAGTGATCCCGGTTATCAAAGCTTTGGGCATGGTAGATAAGATTAAAAATTAAATATCAAAAAATTAAAAAAGGGGTTAAACATACATTTTTGATCTTTGATTTTTTATTTTTGATTTCCTTCCCTAGTAACCGTTGACGAAACTTTCTTTAAAAAATCCTCGAGCCCTAATTTCACTCTTTCATCGTTTGGCCATTGCTCAAGTATCTGACGAGCGATCGCCTGTGCCCCTTCCACGTTTCCCTCAATTCGGTACACATCGAACATGCCGTACAAGAATTGAGGACGCTTCGGACCAAGACGCAAACCCTGCTCAAAATAATTATGAGCCGCGGAAATAAACTTGATCTGTTTCGTCTTCATGAACGCAAGTTCATTTAACGTCCCCAAAATGTAAGCGTTTTGCTCGAAACTCATTCCTGCGCCCCTTTCAATGATTGGCTTATAATAACTTTCGGCGAAACTGATCACGTCGGCGATTTCCTCGGGATTGTCTGTCTGCTGTACCACATTCACAACAATGTTCGTAACATTCCGCACTGCTTCTTCTTGGCCGATAGGCGAAGGAAAATTCAATGGGACGGCAAGACTTTTTTTGAATTCCTCAAGCGATTTGCTTTCGTTCAGATGCCGAAGAACATATATGAGTATTTGAGACTTCCTCAACGGCAAAAAATTACCGTAGAACGCGACACCGAGCACAATCAGTGCTCCGAT
>JBBTYG010000089.1:0-9930 GCA_038061855.1 Patescibacteria group bacterium
CCCTTAACCTTGTGAATTATGAAATACCCTACTCCGGTGTCATTCCCGCGAAAGCGGGAATCCACAATCACTACTTAACTGGATTCCCGCTTTCGCGGGAATGACAATCATAAACCTATGATCCTCATCAACGAATTTTTCCCCAATCCGGCTGGTTCGGATGCAGACGGGGAATGGATTGAACTTTTTAATTCTGGTTCCGCCACGCAAGACATAACTGGCTGGGCGCTCACTGCCGGCGCGAAAGGAAAATTCGTTTTTCCAAAAACTGTTGTGCAGGGCGGCGAATTTCTTGTTGTGCATCGGAAAAATAGTAAATTAACGCTACGAAACACCGACGAAGCCGTTTCCCTATATGATGGGGATGGGAATCAAGTAGATTTTTCTTCATTCGTCGGCACCGCGCCGGAAGGAAAAAGTTGGAATCGAATTGGCTTGGATGTCAACACTCAAAATTATATTTTTGCAACGCCGACTCCCGGAGAGGTAAACAGAAATTTTGGAGCCGCGTCTCTCATTGAGAATATGTATCCGGCGAATGCGCCGCTCAATGCCATCATGAGCGGAGGAGAAATGATTTTCCTTGCTTTTGCCGCCGCCGTGGTGGTTTCATCGCTCGTTCTCTACGTCGCGATAAAAAATGAATACCTTAACGACATTTTCTTCAGCAAGTACTAGGCTTTTCGGCAAAGAATTTGCCAAAAAGAACTTAAAAGTTTCCGCCGAAGGCGGATCCTTTGGAGGAAAAACTGAAAACTTAAAACCAAGGGGGGCTTTTGTTATCGCGCTCTCTGGCGAACTTGGCTCGGGGAAAACCACATTCGTTCAGGGTTTTGTGCGTGGCCTCGGCATAAAAAAACGTATGACAAGTCCTACATTCATTATTTTCAGAAGATTTAAACTTTCAGCTTTAAGTTTTAAGTTTCTTTATCACGTTGACGCTTATCGTATCAAAAAATCAGCCGACTTGGCAATGCTCGGATTCAAAGAAATTCTAAAAAACCCGAAAAACATTCTTCTCATCGAATGGCCGGAGAATATAAAAAAGATTTTACCAAAGGAGGTTTTATGGATTTTATTCAAGCACGGGAAGAAAGAGAATGAGCGGAAAATAATTCTTAAGTAAGTTTTGCGATTGAAACGCGCATTCCGCAGAAATAAAAAGAGAAGTGCCTCGTGCGAGGCACTTCTCGTGTTCTTCGGTGTTCAGTCGACTTGTTGATGCAGTAAGGCAAGATGCTCAGCAATGTCTTTCCGGTAGTTCTTGCCTTTGAACTGAATCGCTTCAGCGCCAGCATACGCAATCTTCTGCGCTTCGCAGAAGTCTTTTCCGATGCCTGTTACGTCGAGAATTCTGCCGCCGGACGTAACGAGCGTCTGGCCGCCAGCGCTCGGCGATGAAACTCCCGCAGTGAATACAAGCGCGCCGCGCTTCTTGGCTTTTTCGATGCCGGCTATGGTCTCTCCGTCGCTCCGACCTTCCGGATACTTCTCGTCGGCAAGCACAACGGTAACCGCAGCAGTGTTTTTCCGCCAATTGAGTTTAATGTTTCGCAAGATTTCGTTTGCTGGTCCGTCTATCGCGGCAATGAGTAGCTCAACGAGGTCGAAATCGCAGAGCGGCAAAATTGCCGCCGCCTCCGGGTCGCCCATGCGGACGTTATACTCAAGGACATAGATTCCGTCTTCGGCTATCATGAGGCCGAAATAGAGGAATCCTCTGTATGGAATTCCCTCAAACGCCATTCCGCGTATTGTCGGAAGTACGATATCTTCCATGATTTCCTCATGGAGATTCGGCGTAATGAGCGGATTAGGGCAATATGCTCCCATGCCTCCAGTGTTCAGCCCTTCGTCTCCGTCTCGCCGGCGTTTGTAGTCGGTAGTTGGCAAAAACGGAACCGCATACCTTCCGTCCGTGAACACAATGAAGGAACATTCGTATCCCGACAGGAGTTCCTCGATGACGATTCGATCGCCCGCGACGCCGAATTTTTTCTTCACCATGATTTCCTCGATGGCGTCGAGTGCTTCATTGTGGTCATTAGGAATAAAAACGCCTTTCCCGCCGCACAGCCCATCAGCCTTAATGACTGGCAGTCGAGATGGAGCACATGGCCACCGATCAAATCGCCTTGCTTCTTTTGGGTCGTCAAAAACCCGAAAGGCCGCGGTGCGGATATTGTGCCTCCGCATGAAGCGCTTCGCGAAGACCTTGCTTCCTTCCAAGCGGGCGGCTTCAGCGCCTGGTCCGACGCACGCTATTCCGAGATCGGAAAGCCGATCGGAAATTCCCAGAACAAGCGGTTCTTCTGGTCCGGGAATCACAATGTCCGGCTGAAGTTTTTTCGCAAGCGCGCACAAACCGTCTATGTCGTTGGCTCTGACGTTCCACAGTTCTGCCATCGGCTTCATGCCGGCATTCCCAGGCGCGCAGTGGATTTCCACGTTGGGCCCCAGAGAATCCTTAATCATCCAGACTGTTGCGGCTTCTCTCCCGCCCCCTCCGATTATAAGTGTTTTTCTTTTCATTTTGTTTTTTCTCTCAATTCAGTTTTTTCCGATGTGAATTTTTGTTTTGCTGCCAAAGCAGCAAAACAAAGCTGGTAAGGTTATACAGCATTTTCCATACCCTTGCAAGCATCCGTCACTTAAGAATTTCTGTACGCTATTCTGCGCGGCTCGGAGGCCGAGCGGGCATGGTCTTCGACTATTGTCGGAGGAGCGAGGCCGGAGTGCCAACGAGAACTCACGCTGGGAGTTCGAGTGGTAGCAGAATGGAATACAGAAATTCTTCTTTCTTGCTATCATTAACAAATGAAAACCCTGCTTCTTATAGACGCCAATTCGATTATCCATCGCTCGTTCCACGCGCTCCCGTCGCTTACATCGAAAGACGGGAAACCAGTGCAGGCAATATACGGACTATCGAGCATTTTTTTGAAACTCTTTCGGGAAAATAAGCCCGACTATGCGGCAGCGCTCTTTGACCGACCGGAGCCGACGTTTCGCAAGGAAAAATACGCGGAATACAAAGCCCAGCGGCCAAAAGCGCCGGATGAGCTCGTGCAACAAATCATAGAAGCCCGCAACTTTTTTCCGGCATTCGGAATCAAGGCGTTCGAAAAACCGGGATTCGAAGCGGATGATTTAATAGCCACGCTCGCGGAAAAATTTAAAAACGAGCCGGACGTGCAGGTGGTGATTTTAACCGGAGACCGCGACACGCTCCAGCTTGTTGAGGGCGAAAAAGTAGTCGTACGGACATTCAAGACAGGAATCAGCGACACGATCACTTACGACGAACGCGCCGTCATCGAGAAGTATAGTCTTAGACCCAATCAACTCATTGACTATAAGGCTCTTGTCGGGGATCAGTCTGACAACATAAAAGGGGTTCCTGGTATCGGCCCTAAAACCGCAGTTGCTGTATTAAACCGATTCGGCACGCTTGAGGATGCGTATAATCATCTCTCGGACGATTCAAAACTCGAAGCAAGGCTCAAGCCTTTTAGGAAGGACGCATTTTTGGCGAAAGAGCTTGTGACGCTTGAGCGGAATGCGCCGATCGAGCTGGGCGGCATCGAATCTTTAAAACTTAATTATACGGAGAACGAGGTAAAAAAATTCTTCGCAGAGATGGGATTCGAAGCGCTACTTAGGCGCCTCGAAAACGGCATACTTCCACAAAAAGCCAAACCTAATACACCCCCTACGCTTTTCTAGAGTCCAGAAAAAATGATATGATTTAAAAATCATGCATGGGGTGGTAGAGAAACTTAAATCCGTTTTTGAATGGCAGGAGTTTAAAATAGTGTGGGTTGTTTTCGCGCTTCTCGCGGCGGCATTTATCGTAGCCGCGTTTTATGTTCCTCCAGCGATTGCCGCAATCGAAGCGGTTCTCATTCTTGCCGCTGGCGCAGTTTTATTTTTCGGAGCATATACTTTGATTCGGAGAGATAAAGAAGGAGCGGTCGGTAAGGGCGAACTCAAAAGCATCATTTTCAATCTCCAAGACGGAATTATTTTTTACGATAAAAATTTCAAAGCTTTGTTTTTCAATCCAGTAGCGGAAAAACTTTTTAAAATAAAATCAGCGGATGTTTTAGGGCACGAGTTTCAGCCGCAGGACGTTGAAAAAGAAGGTTGGCGCATTCTGGCGCAAGTTATGTTTCCGTCCCTCGCTCCGACGGTTGTAAGCCGATCCGCCGCAGGGGAATATCCGCAGATTCTCGACGTTTCATTTTCTGATCCAATACTTGAACTTAGAGTGTTAACGTTGCCCGTAAAGGACGCCGCGTCTGCGACAATCGGTTTTATGAAGGTCATAAGAGACAGGACAAGGGAAGTAACGCTCATGAAATCAAAAAATGAATTTTTGACGGTTGCGTCGCACCAGCTTCGCACGCCAGTCACTGACATTATGTGGGCGATTGAATCGCTCGCGGCTGACGCGGAGATCACTCCGGCTAGTAAGAAAACAATAGATCACGCGCTCGAGGCGAGTCGTGGTCTCATAGATATAGTCGAAGATTTACTGAACGTCGCGCGGATCGAGGAGGGGCATTTTGGATACGCGTTCGAAGCGATGGATATTGTAGCGTTCATAGGCGAAATACTTAAAAAGATCGCTCCACTCGCGGAACGATCTGGCATGAAAGTGTATTTCGACGCGCCGAAGACGTCATTGCCGAAGCCGTTCATTGATAAACAAAAACTGTCGTTGGCGCTCAGCAATATTTTGGAAAATGCTGTTCGTTATAACACCGAAAACGGGGAGGTAACAGTAGGGATCGAGAAAGTTTTCGATAAGCCATTCATTGAAATCTCAGTCAAAGATACTGGGATTGGAATGACGGAGGAAGAGATCGGGAATCTGTTCAAGAAATTTTACCGTTCACCCTCTGCCATGAAAACTCATACAAACGGTTCCGGCCTAGGCTTATATATTGCAAAAAACATCATTCAAGCCCACGGCGGCCAGGTGTGGGTCGAATCCGAGCAGAGTCGAGGAAGTATTTTCCATCTTACATTACCCACGGAGCCAAAACTCATACCGCAGCATGAAGTTGTAATGGAGGAATGAGCAGCAATTAGCCAATAGAATATAGTAATCGCAATTGAATAATTCAACCGTGTGCATTAATATTACCTTAATCACTATTCGCTAAACCCTATTTCTATAAATGGCCAAATATATTTTCGTTGTTGGTGGCGTGATGTCCGGTGTGGGCAAAGGGATTGCTTCGGCTTCGATCGCAAAAATTTTGCAGGCGCGAGGTCTCGAAGTGACGGCGCTCAAAATTGATCCGTACGTAAACGTGGATGCTGGAACCATGAACCCAACCGAACACGGCGAGGTTTTTGTCTTGGACGACGGAACGGAGTGCGATCAGGACATGGGCAACTACGAGCGGTTCTTAAATCGCGACCTCTCGAAGGCGAATTATATGACGACTGGGAGCATTTACCTTTCCGTGATCAAAAAGGAAAGGAATTTGGAATACGACGGGAAGTTCGTGTCTGTGGTGCCCCATATTCCACATGAAGTGATCGGTCGGATCAATAAGGCGGCCGCGAAAAGCAAGGCAGATGTCGCGATCATTGAAATCGGCGGCACGGTGGGGGAATACGAGAACATCCTCTTTCTTGAGGCGGTGAGGATGATGAAGCTTAAAAATCCGGCGGACGTGCTTCTTGTTCTTGTGAGCTTTGTCCCGGCGCTTGGCGCGGGCGGCACGGAGCTTAAAACAAAACCCACACAGCACGCGGTGCGAGATCTGAACCGAGCAGGGCTGCACCCGGACTTCATTTTGGGACGGGCGCCGATACCGCTCGATCGGAAGCGAAAAGAGAAGCTGGAATTTTTTTGCAGTATGGGGAAAGGCGGAGTAATTTCTGCTCCGGACGTAAAGAGTATTTACGAAGTCCCAGTGAATTTCGAAAAAGACAAACTCGGAGACAACATCTTAAAAAAGCTTTCCCTGAAACCACGCCGGCGGGATCTTAATGACTGGAGACGTTTTGTTTCAGTAATCCGAACGCCGAAAAAGCAAGTGAAAATCGGTATTGTCGGCAAATACTTCGGATCGGGAAACTTCGTACTCACCGATTCGTATATTTCTGTGATCGAAGCGATAAAGCATGCGGCGTATTCACTCAGAGCTGAGCCGCTGATCGATTGGATTGATTCGAGCGACTTTGAAAGATTTCCGAAGAAACTGGCGGAACTTTCAGTCTACGACGGAATTCTCGTGCCGGGAGGCTTCGGGAGCCGCGGCGTGGAGGGAAAAATCAGCGCGATCCGCTATTGCCGCGAGAAAAAAATTCCGTATTTCGGGCTTTGCTACGGCATGCAGCTTGCTGTGATCGAATTCGCGCGGAATGTGCTCGGCCTTAAAGATGCTCACACAACAGAAGTTGACCCAAAAACTGAGCACCCGGTCATTTTCATCATGCCTGAGCAGAAAAAACTCATGGAAGAGAAAAATTATGGCGGCACGATGCGGCTCGGCGCGTATCCGGCGGCGCTAAAGAAAGGAACAATTGCGCGCGACGCGTACGGGAAAAACTCAATTTCAGAGCGGCACCGGCATCGGTATGAAGTGAACCCAGATTATATTTTGAAATTCGAGAAGAAAGGGCTTGTTTTTTCCGGCATTTCTCCTGATCGGCGGCTAATGGAGATAGCGGAGCTTCCGCAAAACCAACATCCGTTTTTCGTTGGAACGCAGTTTCACCCTGAATTCAAGAGCAGGCCGCTGGCACCGCATCCGCTCTTTCGCGAGTTTATAAAAGTGGCGATTGGCAAAAAGAACAAGAAAAAATAGTCTTTCTTGGATTTCATGCTTATTTTTCTCTACGGCCAAGACGACTACAGGCGCGAAGAAAAGCGCCGTTCAATTAAAGAAGAGTTTTTAAAAAAATATTCCAGCTTGTCGATCGGCAGTTTCGACTTGTTAGAGGGCGGCGGTTTTGAAGAATTTAAAAACTTCGTGCGAAGTCAGTCAATCTTCGAAGCGAAAAAAATCGTTTTCTTGGAAAATGCGTTTGAGATCGAAACTCCGGATGCGCTAGTCAAAGAGCTAGTATCATTCCTCAAAAATAAAGACACAACCATCGTTCTTTCCGAAAGTGGAAAACCGGCGAAGGCTTTCGCTTCGCTTCTCGAAAAGCCCGCGCTCGCGCAAGAATTCCGCCAGCTTGAAGGAAAAGACTGGGAGAAATTTATTTTTGACACTGCAAAAAAATATAACGTTGTGCTAGATGCTCCCGCGCTAGAATTTCTCGCGCGAGTGTACAACGGGAACAGCTGGGGTCTCGTGACGGAAATACAAAAACTAAGCTTATTAGGAAAAAAAGGCATTACGAAAGCGGATCTCGAAGGTACGATGATTGAAACGGTACCGGATTTCTGGGCCATATTTAATGGCTTAAAAAACTCCGATATTACGCGGCGTTTGTTTGTGCTTGAAAAATTATTTGCGGCGCATGAACCGGCGGCAAAGATTTTCAATATTCTCGCATCGCTCTCGAAAGATCGAGTGAGCGATTTTGCGGAATACGATCTCAAAGTAAAATCAGGGAAGCTTGAATACGAGGAAGCTCTTGTGTATGCGGTGCTGGGCTAGCGCACTAAAGAAATTATCACTTCTTTATTGCAAGGAGTTGGCTTAGGCGAGATTTGAGTCTGCTCGCTTTGTTTCTCTCTATAACTTTATTCTTGGCCGCCTTGTCGAGCGCTTGATAGACCATCGGTAGCTGTTTCGCCGCTTCGGCGGTATTTTTTTCGGCAATAGAATCACGGTAGCTTTTGACGAGCTTTTTATACGATTCTTTCCTTGTTTTGTTCATTTTCGCTCGCCGAGCGTTTTGTCGGAGAGCTTTTTTCGCTGATTGGGTGATTGGCATTGGATTAACTTTAAACTGAAAACGTAAAACTTAAAACTATAGTACGGGTGAGTATAGTATGAGTTTGAAAATATGGCAAGCGGAAATGTGAAAGCCGCATCCCGTGGGATGCGGCTTCGTTTGTTTGGAAAGTTCAGTTCAGACTGGAATCGTGTGGCTGCAAGAGCGGATGATTCGCCGTCACGGGCCACCACTGCGCTTGAGGGTCGATGTCGCCGGGTTTCACAAGAAAAGAAGCTTCGATTACGCCCCACTCGCCTTCGAGAGAAGCATGAAACCGAATACCCGAGAGATAGCAGTTCACAAAAACAAATTCCCTCCTTGTTTCTAGCGTTCCCTCGAACGAACTGGACAAATCCTTTGTCATCCTGTTTGTTATCCGTTTCCGGCTTAAGCCGCGGCGAAGCATTTCGTGAGCCAATCGTAGTACAAAATCTGACCGTTCCACATCGAGGCCAAGCCAACCGATGCACAAGCAGTATATTTTCATATTTTTCCGAGGTTATTACTGGCGCCGCCAGCAGTTTTCAGTGTCAAGATGTTGTAGGAATGGATCATATTCGCCTAGTGATGCTCCTATGTCAATGATTTACAAATTTGTGTATAACTTTCTTTATTCGCATATAATATTATGGAAGGAAATGATTTACACCATCGAAGGGAAGCTAACGCATCGCGGAGAAAATTTTGTGGTTTTGGAAACTGGCGGACTTGGAATGCGAATTTTCACGCACGCGCGGAGTATGCACGCCATTCCTGCGTCCGGATCTGTTATAAAATTTTTCTGTCATCTTCATGTGCGCGAAAACGCGCTCGAACTTTATGGATTTGCCTCGCAGAAGGAACTTGATCTTTTCGAGTCGCTGATTTCGGTAAGCGGCGTCGGCCCAAAATCCGCTATCGCGATTTTGGGCATAGATAAGCTGGAAAATATATTGGCCGCTATTAAGGAGAACCGGCCTGATCTTTTAAGGAGGGCGTCCGGCATTGGCGGGAAGACTGCTGATCGGATTGTGCTGGAGCTCAAAAATAAAGTTACATCAGAAAAATCGGAATCGGTTGTCGGAAAAATGGAAACGGACTCGGACTTGGTTGAAACACTTGTCGGCTTGGGGTATCGGCGGGAACAAGCAAAAGCGGCTCTCGCGAAAGTTGATGAGAAAGTTGTCGGCCTCGAAGGCCGTCTTAAGGCGGTTTTCAAGGTTTTGGGAAAAAAATAATGGATTTTTTTACCGGAGCAAAGAGAAATTCTGTTATCGCGTTTATCTATAAACTGCCGCTTGTTGTAAAAACATACCACTTCATAGTATCTATTCTCGGCGCATGCATATACGGATTTCCGAGCAGGAAGATATATGTGATCGGGGTCACCGGCACAAAAGGAAAAACAACAACGCTCGAACTTCTAAATTCCATCCTCGAGTCAGCCGGAGAAAAAACGGCGATGATTTCTTCCGTGCGCGTGAAGGTAGGAGGTCAAGGCAAAAGCAATGATACTGATAACACCATGCCTGGCAGGTTTTTCATTCAGCGGTTTCTTCGCCGAGCCGTTGATTCGCGCTGTACAGTTGCGCTCGTTGAGGTGACGTCCCAAGGCGCGGCGCTATTCCGCCACCGTTTTATCGAGTGGGATATCGGGGTTATCACGAACATCGAGCCGGAACATACGGAAGCTCATGGATCGTTCGAGGCATACAGAGATTCTAAACTCGCGTTCTTGACGTATGTGCTAAAAAAGCGGGGTACGGTATTTATAAATAAAAGCGATAACAATTCACAGTTTTTCATAAATGTTTTAAAGAATGAAAAAGTTGTTGTACTGTATTCGCGCGAGAGCGCGAATATGCAAAATCTGCTTGCGCGGCCGGGTATTTCGAAGAAGCCAACGAACCTACCGCCAGAATTTATTTTGAGCGATTTCAATAAAGACAATATTGCCTCTGCGGAAGCGGTGGCGCGATATCTCAAAATAACAGAAAACGTGGTCGAAGATGGAATCCGGAATTTTAGCGGCGTACC
>JBBTYG010000089.1:9940-18754 GCA_038061855.1 Patescibacteria group bacterium
GGATGGAATTCGTATGGAGGGGGAGTAAGACAGTCGTTATTGACTATGCTCATACGCCGGAATCGCTTGAGGCGGTGTATAAGGCGCTTAAACTTCTGAGTCAAGAGTCATGGGCCAAGAGTCATGGATCAGTCGCGAGTCCTGCGCTAATTTGCGTTCTCGGTTCCGCCGGAGGAGGCAGGGACAAGTGGAAGCGCCCCGTATTGGGAAAAATCGCGGCGCAGTACTGCAGCACAGTCATCTTGACGAGCGAAGATCCATACGACGAAGACCCAAACCAAATTTTATCGGAAATAAAATCCGGAATTTCTCCACCGAAGGCACCTGCCCGTCCGTCAGGCGGGGATCCGCCTCTGGCGGAGAATAACCAACCCGTCCGAACAGATGTTCATCCGGGCGGATTTTCAACGTCCAACGTCGAGGAAATTCTCGACCGCGGCGAAGCGATCAGGCGGGCTGTCTCTTACGCGAAAGACGGCGATATTGTCGTAATCACCGGAAAAGGTTCCGAACAATGGATTCACGGCCCGCATGGCGCAAAAATCCCATGGAGCGAAAGGAAGGCGGTAGATGATGCGTTGAGATTGTAATTAGCCAATAGCGAATAGCCCATAGAAAAAAAGACATTGAAAAACTAAACCGGCGGTCGTTTTGTGCGATACGCCGGTGAAATTGTCGAGTGGTGTCGGCTCTGTTCGGAAAGCCCGAAATACATACCATATCATTGTCATTCCGGAAGCCCAGCAGGACTATCCGGAATCCAGAGTTTTCATTATTAAATCTGGATTCCCGCTTGCGCGGGAATGACAGATTCCGAACTGCGCCAGCACATTTCCTAATCCATCATGAGTAGCGAGAGTTCTTGTGCGACCATAAGCGGAAGTTTTTAAGAAATGCACAAGCGAAGCTTAAGATTTTTTGATACATAAATTTGATGGCCGGAAAATCCCGAGTCTGCGAGGAAGGAACGGGAGCCGTCATATTTATTCAAAAAATCAAGGTGAGCGAGTAGTATTTCAAAAACTGGAGCGGGTCCACAAGAAGAATCGCTACGAAAAAGTTATCCACACCCCCCTCCTTGACTGAGCAGGAAGGGACGATAAGATATACTCAGATCGTTCAGAAGTGAATACGTCAGCAATACTGGCCTCAAAACCAGTACAAACATTGGAAGTATCTACTTCTGAACGATTTAAGAAAAAAGCAAAGGACCCCTCAAAGGTCCTTTCGAATTTTTCCTCTACTACTTTCTCTTTCTATTTTCTATATACTTATATAAATGAAACTTACATTTTATGGCGCCGCAGGCGAAGTGACCGGATCGAATTATTTACTTGAGTCAGGAGTCAAGGGTCAAGAGTCACGGATTTTAATTGATTGCGGACTTCATCAGGGCAGCCACTATGCCGAGCGCCAGAACTTCGAACCATTTCCGTACGATCCCAAAAACATCGATTCCGTATTTATAACTCATGCGCATCTCGACCACATCGGCCGCATACCGAAACTTGTGAAAGACGGATTCCGAGGGAAAATTTATTCGACTAACGCAACCAAAGATTTCGCCGAGCTGATGCTGCTCGATTCGGAACACATTCTTGGAAAAGAAGCGGAGCGCGAGGGAAAATCTCCGATCTACACAATATCTGATGTCGAGAAAGCGATTGGATTGTGGCAAGGATTGGAGTATCACCAAAAAGTGACAGTCGGAAATTTTGAGATCGAGCTTTTCGACGCGGGGCACATTCTCGGTTCGGCGGTTATTAAAGTCGTAGCCGCCGCCGAAGGCGAGCCTCGCCAAGGGCGGGAGGGGAAAACAGTTGTTTTTTCAGGCGATTTGGGAAATTATCCAGCGCCGATAATTCAGCCAACGGAGACAATAAACTTCCCCGCTGATTACTGTATTTTGGAATCTACTTATGGCAACAGGATTCACGAAAACGTGGATAAGCGCAGAGAGATGCTCGAGGACGTTATTGAGGATACGGTAAAGGCCGGCGGAACGCTTCTTATTCCGGCGTTCGCGATGGAGCGGACGCAAGAGCTTCTGTACCACTTAAACCAGCTTTTTGAAGGAGGTCGCGTGCCGCGTATTCCGGTTTTTATAGATAGCCCGCTGGCAATAAAACTTACTGCAGTCTATAGAAAGTACGAAAGCTCTTTCAATAAAGAAACGCTTTCTGTTATACGCTCGGGAGACGATATATTAAATTTTCCAGGACTTAAATTGACGCTTGCGACGGAAGAATCGAAAGAAATAAACTGGGTGCCACCGCCGAAAATAATTATCGCGGGTTCCGGTATGTCTCAAGGAGGCAGAATTTTACATCACGAGATGCGGTACCTACCCGATTCCAAAAGCACAATTCTTTTCGTTGGCTACCAGGCGGTTGGATCGCTCGGCAGGCACATCATGGATGGCGCAAGCGAGGCAAGAATTATGGGAGAATCTGTTGCGGTTCGGTGCAAGAAAGTTGTTATTCCCGGATATTCCGCGCATGCCGACCAGCCGTTGCTTTTAAAATGGCTGAGTCCAATGAGGACGACTCTTAAAAAAGTATTTTTAGTGCACGGGGAAGAAAACTCGAGCGAAGCTCTTGGTCAAAAAATCAAGGATGAATTAGCGGTGTTGGCCGAGACCGCAAAACTTGGCGAAACGGTCGAATTGTGAGTTTCTAGGCGTATACTGATATAATCTCAACATATGGTCAAAGCACAAAAACACGATCACGAAGATACGTATCATCTTAAATATAAAATTTGCGTTTCGGGTTCTGCCGATACGAGCCGTTGTCCGGAAGGAACAACCAAAAAAGCGTATGAGTTAGGAAAGCTTATCGCTGAACACAACATGGTTCTTGTGACAGGAGCAACTACGGGCATTCCGTATTGGTCTGCGAAAGGCGCGAAAGAAGCAGGCGGAATCGTGATCGGTTTTTCCCCCGCTGCGTCTAAAATCGCGCACATAAAAACATATCGTCTTCCCGTAGACTACCACGACGTTATTGTCTACACTGGCTTTGATTATGCCGGAAGAAACTTGCTTCTTACTCGTTGCGCAGACGCGATTATCACCGTATCGGGGAGAATCGGCACACTTAATGAATTTACTATAGGCTTTGAAGATAAAAAGCCACAAGGTGTTCTCGCTGGCACTGGAGGATTGAGCGATATGCTTCCAGAGATCCTAAAAAAAGCAGGAAGGGGATTGGGCGGCGGGGTTCAGTTTGAATCCAGCCCAAGCAAGCTTGTTGAAAAAATCATCGCGCTCATACAAAAGAATGAAAAAGACATATGAGATTGTGGTTCCTAATAAAGGTCGGAGAAATAATTTTTTAATATATGCCTAAGGCGTCTTCCAAAAAGAAAAAAGCATCCCCTCTGCGAAAAGTTTCAAAAACTTTGAAAATAAAAAAACAGAAACCGATCGGGATCGTAACGCATTTTTACGGCAATATCAGCGTCGCAATCGTGAAATTTAAAACTACGGTGAAAGTCGGAACTGCCATAAAATTCAGCGGCTCGACAACGGATTTTGGGGAAACTATCCGATCAATGCAGTTCAATCACAAACCAGTGAGCTCTGCGAAAAAAGGACAACAGGTCGGCATTGAAGTTAAAAACCGCGTGCGGGAAGGAGACAACGTGTATTTAGCAGAATGAACAGCAGCAAAACGCGTTTTTCAGATTCCGCCGTAATGGCGGCAACTACCGTCGGAGCCGGCATTTTTTCCTTGCCGTACGTGTTCATGCGAGCAGGCTTTGCTGCTGGAGCGTTCTATTTAATATTGCTTTCGTTTATCGTCGTATCGGTTCACATTCTCTATTGGGAGGTTCTAAAAAAAACCGGCGGCGACCTTCGGCTTCTGGGGCTTGCGCGAAAATATTTAGGTGCGGGCTGGTATGCGATTTCATTCGGAGCTATCATCATCGGACTTATTTTAACCCTCGTTGCGTATCTTATTTTGGGCAGTAGCTTTCTTTCGCTTATTTTTCCGGGACTCTCGTATATCGAAGGCGTTCTCATATTTTGGGTTCTCAGCGCAGCGCCGCTTTTTTTCAAAGAGAAGCGTTTCGTTGGACTTGAGATAACTGGGATATGGTTCATAATGGCGGCAGTCGCATTTGTTTTTATAAAAGGTTTTGCGAACACCGGCGTATCGTTTGCGAATCTCCCGTTACTTGTTCCGGAAAATTTCTTTTTGCCGTTCGGGGCGATACTCTTTTCGCTTGCCGGGTGGACGGCGATCGAGCCGCTATTCGATGAAGAAAAAAAAGCACGCGTCGCGCCTCTCGTTGCCGCGAAGTCGCTTGCAATTGGCACATTTGCGGCGGCAATTCTCTACGCCGCGTTTATCGGCGGTATTTTCGGATCTGTGTCCAATATCACTTCGGATACTGTGTCCGGGCTTGTGGCATCCGGTTGGTCTTCGTGGGCGGTTGAAATTATCGGCGTGTTGGGCATTTTTGTAAATTGCACATCATACCTTCCGGTGAGCATTGAAATTCGGAACTCGCTTCTGCGCGACTGTCGGTGGAAGCGGAGCATTGTGCTTCCGGTAGTTGTGTGCGCCCCAATTCTCCTTCTTGCCGCAGGACTCAATAGCTTTCTTGGGGTCTTAAGCCTTGCTGGCGGTGTTTTTGTGAGCGTCCAATATTTTATCATCCTTCTCGTTGGAATGAAGGTTTTGAAACCAACCGGCGCCGCCAAAGCCGGATTTGTTTTTTCAAGCATATTATTTGCTCTTGCGGCGGTATATGAAATCTATTATTTTATCGTAGGATGAAGCTAGTGGCGCGCCGGAACATATAAGCTCTCGTGGTGTAATTGGATAACACGTCAGCCTCCGAAGCTGAAGACTGGCCGTTCAAGTCGGCCCGAGAGCACTTACATAAAAAGGAGTAGTTTCCGCCGAAGGCGGATCCTCCTCCGGAGGACAATTCCTCTCGGGGACACAAAGATTAATTTCTCTCGAGCGCAGATAGTCTTTTCATTCAGCGCAAAGAGTTACAATGAGCAAATGGACAAACAGCTCGCTTTACGGGAACTAGAAACTGAAATAATCAAGAATGATTCTTTGCCTCTTCGTGAGTCGCGGCTCGTGTTTGGCGAAGGAAATCCGAACGCGGCAGTGATGTTTATCGGCGAGGCGCCGGGATTTCATGAGGATCAGCAGGGCCGCCCATTTGTCGGGCGAGGCGGCAAGCTTCTTGATGAAGTGATTGCGAGTATCGGCTGGAAGCGCGAGAAAGTCTACATCACGAATATCGTGAAGCGTCGTCCGCCTGAGAATCGCGATCCCCTGCCGGACGAGATAGAGGCGTACAAGCCGTACCTGACAAAGCAAATTGAAATTATCGGTCCGAAAATCATCGTTCCGCTCGGCAGATTTGCCACTAATTATTTTTTACCGCTTGCGAAAATCACACGCGACCAGGGGATTGCGTTCAAGGTGGGCGGGCGGGTGGTAGTTCCAATGCTCCACCCCGCCGCCGCACTCCGTGGAACGGGAGCGATGAACCAGTTCCGCGAGAGCTTTAAGAAACTTCCAGGAATTTTGGAAGGGGTGCTAAGTGGCACATTCACGCCGGCCGTGGTTGAAGCGATAGGTCCGGCACATCCTGAAAAGAAAAAACACCCTCAATCGAAATTGTTTTTATAAAAAATCTCATATATCCCGCTCTGCATGCGTTTGGGTTATAATTAACATATGAGTTTTTCGTTAGTTTATCTTTTGAGCAGAGCCATATATCGTATCGGCGATTTTTTCCATCATTGGTACGTGGACGGGTCGCGCGTATTCATTCACTCTTTTATTTCGAAACTAGAAAATCTTGATAAAGGATTCGCACTTCAAGTAACAATCAAGCATTTTTTTGAACCGCTCTATAAAGATTATTCGATTGTAGGGCGTATTTTGGGCATACCGTTTCGAGCCGTAAGGATTTCAATCGGGGGAATTATATATCTAATATTCTCGGTTATTTTTTTAGCCATGTATCTTGCGTGGCTTTTGATTCCTGCGGTTATAATCACATATGCAATTCTAAATCTAGCCCCTAACCCCTAGACAATACCCAATAGCCATGCCAGAACTCGATTCTACGCCAAGTCAAGCCGCAAAAATTCCCGTTGCGCGAAAAATCTTTTTCAGGGATCCGCGCCTTTTAATGACTCTCCCGGGCAGGTTTACCGTTCGTGTCGCGGGTTACGTTGGGCATCTTGTGCTTTCTTTTGCCGCGCTGACGTTTATTATTTCGGACATCGCGTCAATCCGCCTGTGCGGGTTGCTGCTTATTTTGTTTCTTGGAGACAGGCTGATTCATTTTCGCGAAGCAGATCTTCCGCTTACTGAATTGCCAAGAGATGGAAATATAAATCTTGCAAGGTATCTTCGTCCGAAAGCATTTGTTGTTCTTGAAACAGGGCTTGATAAAAGTTTTATCACTGGCAGAGATTTCTTACTGGAAATTATTCACGAATCTATTGGCCTGCCGGAAATATCGGAGGCGCTTCGTCGGCTCGACGTTTCGTCAGACGAGTTCAAGCAAAAAACAGAAGAATTTTTGGAGAGCAGCAAAGAAAAGACGGCAATTTCAAAAGAAGATCGCCTTGCTTTGACAGAATCGTTGGTGCGGGAGGCTTTTGCGCACGCTCTTACGGAGGGCCATCGGTTTATAGAACCAAGCGACCTGTTCTCCGCAATGTCGACGATCAACGACGACTTCGTGAAGCGGCTTTTCGGCATTTTTGAAATCTCGGGCGGAGATTTAGATAAAGCATTGATTTTCGCCTCCGCTCGCGCGGCAAGCGTTGGAGGGATACTACCCGCATCGGTGGGGGGTTTCTCTCTTGGTTCGCACCGACTGATAAGGCATCGTATTATGAACCGTGCTTGGACGTCGAGGCCCACGCCGACGCTCGACAGATATTCTTTGGATTTTACCGATATTGCCAGGACAGGGCAGATCGGGTTTTTAATAGGCCACAAAGAAGAATATGAGCGTCTAGTGACTACGCTCGCAAGGCCGATAAACCCAAATACGCTACTCGTTGGCGAATCTGGAATCGGTAAGGAAGCGATCGTGCGTCATCTTGCAATGAAGCTTATAAAAGACGACGTTCCACCCGCGCTTTTCGACAAGCGTTTGGTGACGCTTGAAATTAGCAGTCTCGTTGCCGGAGCGCCTCCGGAAGAACTCAATCTGCGGCTCAAAAATATCATCGAAGAGATACTTATCGCCGGAAACATTATTTTATATATACCCGATATTCATAATATCGTTAAAACGTCAGGAACTGCGTTCATTTCCGCCGCTGACGCGCTGATGCCCGTCATCATGAATAATGATTTTCCGGTTATCGGCGCTACATATCCAAAAGAATTCAAGGAATTTATAGAATCAAGAAGCGATTTCGTTGGAGCGTTTGAAGTGATATATGTTTCGGAAATTACAGAATCGGATGCCGAAAAATTATTGAGCTACGAAAGTATTATTTTGGAGCGGCAATTCAAAACGACAATCAGCTTCGGCGCAATAAAAAAAGCGGTTTCTCTCGCTAGGAAATTCTTTCACAATAAGTTTTTGCCGTCGAGCGCAGAAGAGATTCTAAAAAGCGCTCTTATTGACACGCAGAAGGCTGGCAAAAAAATGGTTGGGCCTGCGGAAGTAATTTCTGCGGCGGAGGCGAAGATCGATATCCCAATGCACGAAGCGGGAGCGGTAGAATCGAAGCGACTTCTGAATCTTGAGGACATAATCCATGAGCGGATTGTAGGGCAGGAGGAGGCGGTGAAAGCCGTTTCGGAGGCGATTCGGGAATACAGAAGCGGCTTGTCTCGAAAAGGCGGGCCGATTGCGAGTTTCCTGTTTGTTGGCCCAACTGGCGTAGGAAAGACTGAGCTTGCAAAAACTCTTGCCAAAATCCAATTCGGTTCGGAAAAGCTCATGGTGCGATTTGACATGACAGAATATCAGGACAAGCAGAGTTTTTTCCGGTTTATCGGTTCGCCGGACGGGCATGTCTCAGGCGCACTCACGGACGCGATTATCCAAAAACCGTATAGCCTTATACTACTCGACGAATTCGAGAAAGCATATCCTGACATTTTGAATCTATTCCTTCAAGTTTTGGATGACGGCCGCTTAACGGATAATCTTGGCAGAACAGTTGATTTCGCTAATACGATTATTATCGCGACATCCAATGCTCATTCAGACATCATCAATGAGGCGTTAAACAAAGGAGAGACAATGTCGGATATTTCGGAGTATTTGAGGAGAAAACTGACGGACGTGTTCAAGCCGGAGCTCCTGAACCGATTTTCAAAAATCGTGATATTCAAAAATCTACTCCCGAAAGATTTGGAAAAAGTTGTTGCGCTGTATCTTAACGAACTTGCCGCAGGGCTCGTGGAGCAGGGAATAACTTTGGAGTTTGATGCAAGCGTTATCACCCAATTCGCGAGGCTTGGATACGATCCGGCATTTGGTGCGCGTCCCTTGCGACGAGTGATTGATGAAAAATTACGATCTCCGCTTTCGAAAAAGATTCTTGAGAAAGGGTTGCCCAGAGGGAGTATCGCTCGCGTCGTGATGAACGGAGACGAGGTCGAGTTTGTTACCAATTAATAATTCACATTAACCATATGCGCATACATGTAAACGTGACCATAAAGCTGAATAAGCTCGTGAAATATTTCGTGCTGAGCGATCTTGTGCTGCTGGCTGGTTGGGGGCTTATTGAGCCGATATTTTCGGTATTCGTTATAGAAACAGTACGCGGAGCAACGCTTGTGACGGTTGGTATTT
>JBBTYG010000090.1:0-2702 GCA_038061855.1 Patescibacteria group bacterium
CCGAAAAATCCGCCGACGGATTTTATCTCTTCCGGCCTTTATATCCTTGAGCCTAGCGTGTTTGATTACGCGGATTTTTCCAAAGAATACATCATGATAGAAAAGGATATTTTTCCTGTGCTTGCGAAAGAGGGAAAATTGGCTGGGCTTCGGCTCGAAGGCGCGCGCTGGTATGATTGTGGAAATCTGGAAAGATGGGAAAAAGCGATTAGGGAGTGGTAAGGCGCTCCGATTTTCTTTTTTGAGAACCATATGAAAAAAAAGAAAACCATGAAGCAGCAAGACCTCAATTCGTAAATGAATTGCGCGTAAACGTCCATTTTTTTCCAATGAATCATGCGCACGCGAAAGAAATGCTTGAGGTGAAAAATTACTTAAGGAATCATCCCGAGGAAGTTAAAATTTATTCGGACTTGAAAAATCGGCTTTACGAAAAATATTCAAACGATTATGCCAAATATCGAAAAGAAAAAGATTTGTATATGGCGAAGTTAATAAAAAGAACAAGAGAGGACACTTCTTAAATTTCTAGTAAGGTTTTCCTGATTCCTTCCCGTAGCTCTATTTTCGGTTTCCATCCGAGAATTTTTTCCGCTTTTTTTGCATCAAGCGCGATTTGGTAGACTTCGCCTTTTCGATACGGGGCATAGCGCGGTTTTTCGTGGAATAGAGTTTCGCTGGCGATTGCGTTGAAGATCATATTGTCGGTTATTTTTTTACCCCAGCCGAGATTAATCGTCTCATTTTCTCCTCGCGTGAGCGCTATAACATTCGCCCGCGCGATGTCTGTGACGTGGGTATAATCCCGCGCTTTTGTGCCGTCGCCGAAAATCGTTGGTTTCAGTCCGGCTTTCATGAGTCCGCCGAAAATCGCCACTACTCCAGCCTCGCCTTTCGGATTTTGCCGTGGGCCGTACACGTTTGGATATCGGAAGATAAGGTAGTCGAATCCGTACTGCCGCGCGTAGAATTTGATTATTTCTTCGCCTAGGAGTTTTGAGAGTCCATACGGAGAAAGAGGAATTGCCGGCGTAGATTCATCAGCGGGAATTTTTTTCGGCTCTCCGTAAATCGCTCCGCCGGTGGAGGAGAAAATAAATTTTTTATGCTTGCCTTGCCCATATTTTCCGAATGCGAGCAATATATTTGTGGTTCCTAGCGCGTTCACCTCGAGCGTCGGCAAGGGATTCTTAAGGGATTTTACAACTTCGGCGATGGCCGCATGATGATTCACGACTTCCGGCCTCTCTTTCTTGAATATTTTTTCTACAAGATCCAGCTTTCGGATATCCGCCTTGTAAAATCGCGCCTTTTTTGGAATGCTTCTTGTGAATCCAGTAGCGAGATTGTCAATGATAGAAACTGTGTGGCCGGCTTTGATATAGTCGTCTGCGACATGCGACGCAATAAAGCCCGCGCCTCCAGTTATTAGAATTTTCTTTTTTGCCATCGGCAATTGTGGGGTTTACCCGTGGTTTATGAATACCGACCTGATCGTTTTTATAATGATAGCAAGATCAAGAATAATTGACCTGTTTTTGATGTAATAAATCTCGTGCTGAAGCTTTTCGTACGCGTCTTCCACGGAGGCGCCATAGCGGTAGTTGATCTGCGCCCATCCCGTGACGCCTGGCTGTACAATGTGGCGTATATCATAGTACGGAATTTTCTCTTTTAGTATAGTGACAAACTCCGGCCGTTCTGGCCTGGGACCGACGAACGAGAGGTCGCCCTTAATGACATTTATGAGTTGTGGTAGTTCGTCGAAGTGTGTTCGCCGCAGGAGTTTTCCGAAAGGTGTCACGCGATTATCTTCTGTTCCAGACCATTGCGCGCCGTTTTTTTCCGCATCGATTCTCATGGTCCTAAATTTGTAGAGCGCGAATTCCTTGTCATTTTTTCCGACTCGGATTTGTTTGTAGAGGGCGGGACCGGGAGATGTGATTTTCGTTATGAGCGCGATTATCAGTTCGAAAGGAAGAAGCGCTATTTGTAGAAGTATCGCAAGTAAAACTTCGCCCGCGCGTTTAAGCTGACTGTAAAATTTTGAGCGATTCACGAGGTGATCAAGAAACCACGTTTCATCAACGTCCGCCAAAGGAATTTTTCTCATCACGAGCTCATAAAAATTTGCGAGATCGTGTATCTCAACTCCTTGGCTTAACAGTCTGTAGAGTTCATTGGTGAAATTTGAGTTATGTTTCAGGTGGCGCGGCACTACAACGACGTTAATTGAGCGCTCTTTTACGATAGCGCGTAGCGAAGATTCGCCATTCGCTTTTTCTTCAGAAATATGTGAGACGATTTTGTATCCAAATTGTGGATTTGTGGAAATTAAATTTGAGACCTCCTCCGCTGTTTTTGAGTTTCCGATAATAAGAACCCTGTTCGGGGCCTCTCCTGAAGAAGCGAATTTGTTGAAAAGCCGACGCCAAAAAATTTCGATGAACGCGAAGATAGCGATAGAGATGAACAGATTCGTCTTGGGCGTGATTCCCGAGAATGGGAAGAAATAGAAAAAAACGGTCGCGAGTAAGCCGTTTATGAAAATCGCGAGCGCGAGAGTTTTTAAAAAATCTAGATTGTTTCGGAGTCGTCGAAGATCGTAGAGTCCGGAGATTTAAAAAACAACCACCCAGATTCCGATAATAATCGGAAAAGGGAATACAATCGGATTGAGAATTCCGAAATATAAATTTTTA
>JBBTYG010000091.1:0-1077 GCA_038061855.1 Patescibacteria group bacterium
AAACGATTTCCTCCGGCACTCGGCCATTTTTAACCTTCGCATACGGAGTTTCCAAAAATCCGAATTCGTTGATTCGCGAAAAACTTGCCAAATAGTTGATAAGTCCGATATTACCGCCTTCCGGAGTTTGAATAGGGCAAATACGCCCGTAGTGAGACCGATGGACATCGCGAACTTCAAAACTAGCCCTTTCTCGCGTGAGACCTCCGGGACCCAGCGCGGAAATTCTTCGTTTATGCTCAAGCTCGGCTAACGGATTTACCTGATCCATAAACTGTGAAAGTTGGGACGAAGCGAAAAACTCCTTCACGACAGCCGAAATAGGACGGAAATTTACAAGCTGAGCCGGCATAAGGCGCTCTTTATCTTCGATTGACATTCGATCCTGAATGATTCTCCTGAGACGCGCGAATCCGATTCTTAGCCTGCCCTGCAAAAGCTCGCCAACCGCCTTGAGCCGTCGATTTCCTAAGTGATCAATATCATCCGGCTCAGCGCTTGGATTATTATTTTGCGAAATGATTTCACGGACGATCGCGATCAAGTCCTCCAGATCCAGAAGTTTGGTTACTTTCTTTTTATCAAAACCAAGACGTTGATTAACTTTAAATCTGCCGACCGGAGAAAGGTCATACCTATCAGACCTCTTAAACATAGCGTCTATAAGGCTTTTTGCGGTGGCCGGAGTCGCCGGATCTCCGGGACGAAGCCGCCGGTAGATTTCAACATACGATTCTTCGACATTTTTCGCAACATCTTTTTTAAGCGTTGTTTCTATAAATCCAACTGGACCGATATCTATGTCTGCGAACGAAGAAATTATTTTATTTTCTTCAATTCCAAAAATCCTGAACAAATCAGTAACGGGCACTTTGCGGCGACGATCGATCTTCGCGCTCACGACGCCATCCGCGTCGGTTTCAAATTCAAGCCATGCTCCACGATTCGGAATAATTTTTGCGCCAAAAAGCTGCCGTCCTCGATATGGGACGGCAGTAAAGTACACTCCCGCGGAACGAATAAGTTGGGAAACTACAACGCGCTCGACGCCGTTGATAATAAACGTACCCCGTTGGG
>JBBTYG010000092.1:0-3339 GCA_038061855.1 Patescibacteria group bacterium
TCATTGTATGCGAACGGAGAAAGCGCTTGAGGGAAAAACTCGCCCCACTCGCCCGTCTTTTTCATATGCTCTATGATTTTTTTCCTAAGCTCGTCGAAGGATTCTTTCGAATATTGCTTATTAAGAATGCAGTACTCGGCGCTTCGGAGGCCGCTACAACCAAAAATATTGCGCGAACTATAGCACGTGTCTGAATACCAAGCATCGGTGGAGTTATAAACAATGTGAGAAAATCTGGTACTTTGTCCCCCGCCGCAGGTAATCGCCTCATAACCGCTTTCTATGCCTCCCCCAACGAATGAAAGATCATAAGAATCCACCACCTTTCCCCCCGTAAAGATATATTTCGAGTCCTCTCCTCTTTTTACATCAAACGAGTGGTGGACGTTTTTTGCATTGTAGAGGTGGTTTCCGGAAGCGCTGTTATTATGAGAACCGAAAAAATGGCGCTGCGGCACTTTCTTTCGCAATTCCCGCTGCTTTTCGAGGATCATCGCAATCGCCGAAGGGTCATGGAGCGGATGGTCTTTCAAAAACTTTTCATAGCCCGCTTTTCCCACATTTTCATTAAAGATATAGTAGGATTTTTGCTGAAGGCCGACACACCCGATGCAATTGAGACATCCGCGGCAGTCGTAGAGTCCGACGCTCTCGGTACAACTCTCGCACTCTTGGGAGTAAAACAATTTGTACGACCATAAGCAATCAACGCATTCGTAACACAGTTCAGAATGATGCACATAGAGATTATCGAGGCAGTCTTTCGATTCCCACACGATGTGTCCATAAGCGCAGTCTTCGTTGTCTACACAGCCGAACACAAGGTAACAGTTTTTGCTGCGCAACGTCATGTTCGAGTACTCGCAATTTTGGCTTTGTATATTCATTACATTAAAACGCGGCACCGCAAGCAAAAGTTCATTAAATTGTTTAAAGAACGGTCGTGAGAAATCAAAGTTTTTTCCGTAGGACTTCGCATCCCATTCATCCGACCACCACTCCTCGTGCGTATATACTTTGTAGGGCACCTTGGGCGAATACATCGCGATAATCGACTTTCCTGATTTGTTCGAGGTTCTCTTATAGAGAGTTTTGAAATTCCGAAAAATAATCCGGCGTTTCTGGCGGCAGTCGGGGCAAAACGTCGGCGGCGGAACGTTTATTTTTTCATAAAATCCAAAGTCTGAAGCGTCTATTGCGAAAGTAGCTTTGCAATTTTTACACGATTTGATTTCAGAATTATACATGGAATATGTGACATCCGCGGCGAAGTCCAGCTCCGGTTTTCTGAAACTGGGGTTGCGGGCCAAGCTCAATCACGAGTTGATTCGAAATGAAAGCTGTATTTCTTCGGCGATATCTCCGACAGACGCCTCTTCTTTAGAAGTTTCTCAACGTCTTTCATGGGCTTATTCTATCACATATTTTTATATTCCCATATTCGCGCGAATTGGAACTGCAAGGTTGTTTTATTTTCGAATGACAGATTCGATTTAATTTCGTTTAATCCTCCTTTTACTGACTACCCGGCGAAAAAAAACTATCACATAAATTTCTGGGACAAGGGAAATGCCTCTGTTCGGAACTTTTTCAAAAAACTGAAAAATCATCTGACAAAAAATGGACGGGCATTTATCTCGTGGTCTTCCTTTGGAAATACTTATAAATTAAAAAAGATCGCGGCGGAAAACGGATATTTACTTAAAGAAATCGGCCGTAATAGGAGCTCGAAAACAGGATTCTTGTATTACGTTTACAAAATAAACCCTAATTATTTTTTTTCGGCTCATATAACTCGATCGGAATCCCATCTGGGTCTTTGAGAAATGCGTATATTCCTCCGCTTGCGCCCTTGTCTGGCTTGGAAACTTCGATTCCGGCATTTTGAAATTCTTCGATCTTTGAATTTAAATTTACTACTTCAAAGGCGATGTGCCTGATGCCAACGACATTAAGATCGGCAAGGTTATTCATGTTTCTTCTTTCAGTAAATTCCCAAATTTCTAATAATATTTCTCCGAGTTTCATGAACACGGCTTTTCCGCCAAGGTCTTGGCGCTCAAATCGGCTTATTTCTGCGAATCCAAAGTTTGTCCGATAAAAATCGAGCGAATGTTCCAGATTATCTACACTGATGGCGATGTGGTGAATAGTCATGGCTATACCACTTCCTGAAGATAGCATTTTTTGCAGAGAATATACTCGGTTTCCTCTTTTGGATAACTCGTTTCAAACCCTGCTCCGCATTTCGAGCACGCGCGTTTGAATATGCGGAGATTTTTGAGCCACTTCTGGAATTTTTTTCCAATTCGGCAGTTCGGGCACTCGCGCGGGAGCGGCAGATTCATTGATTTCAAAAAATCAAGTTCCATCTGGATAATCTTGAATCCCCTCCTGCATGAAACACAGCCAATCACTTCTTTTAAAATGCCAGCAGGAACATCTTTGATGTGGTCAGGAAGATCTTCGGCTGGCTTTGTGATCGCATACTCTCGCGCGTCTGATGCGCGCCACACGAGGCTTTTTTGTTCCGCCTCTTCTTTCGTCAGCGGAAAGAAATCTTGCGCTAAACTGTCGTTATATGGAAACGGCGAGAGTTCCATCGGGAAAAATTCTCCGTAGCTATACGTATTTCCCTGCGCGTCGGAATAAGGCATCTCGCTCATATGCTCAATGATTCGCTCGCGCACCTTCTTATATTCATCTTCCGGATAGATTTTATTCAAAACGACATACTTCCCTTTTTTCATTGAGACGCACCCGAAGTGATCCGAGCCGCCAGTTGAAAGCTTGCAGTACTCGGCATTGTATAAATTAATTCCTGCCTCTTGCGAGAATTTCACTCCTGATACGTTTTCTCCGACTACGCAACACTCGTAGCATAAATCCATATTATTTCCCCAACTTGTAACGTCATACGTATCTCTAGTGGGCCCTTCGGGCATCATTAAAAGATATTTGCAATCTTGAGCGCCGCCGACTTCGAAACAATCCTTGCAGTTTTTAGAGTCGAACACGTAATTGCCTTGTATATGCACCGAGCGGTCGTCGAAGCGCGGCTTGGGCGGAAACTTTTTCCAATGCGCTTCGGAATTTTTTTTCAGTTCTTGATATGTCTTGTACGATCCGAGATCCCACTTTTTGATCTCCCTGAAATAGTCCTCTTTTGCGTATGGCTTATTGAAAATGTGATACTTTTTGTTGTGGAGGTTGGCCGAGCCGAAGCAGTTCTGACAATTGGTGCAATTTCTGGTAAAGACGCATTCTATTGATTCAATCGTATGATCTGCGCCTATGCAGCGGCTGTTTTTGAAATTATTGATGCAATCATAGGAAAGC
>JBBTYG010000093.1:0-1322 GCA_038061855.1 Patescibacteria group bacterium
GTATTTTGAGAATGGGGACGACGCTCGGCTACACGAAATTTTTAAGCCCCAATACAGGAAAGAAATTTTGGATTTTGCCCGTCCCCATAACATTATTGCTTTAGATGAAGCGCAATATATCCCTAATATCGGAATGGGCGCCAAAATGATGATAGACGCTTTTCCGGAAAATTTAAGTTGATCCAGTTATTTTATAGATATACGTCGAACTGCAAAAGATCATTCTTTTACCCTAGCCTCTCCATTAGTTAATTTGAATTCAAACCCAAACGGATCTCGTGGTATTTCAGGAATGATTTTTTTTAAAACTAGATTGTTAGCGTCAGCAGGATATTCGCCATATCGTTCTTTGTATTTCTTCGCTGCCGCTTCGAGATAATCCAAAATGCTGAGATGTATTATATATGCCTGTGCCCGCTCCTTTGTTGCCGGGTCGTCCGTGGTGTCATAAATTGCCTTCCAAATCTGTTTAGTCTGTTCCCGGACAGTCGGAATTGAGCCGTAACTGATTGAAAATATTCTTATTGTCTCCGGAATTCCCGGCGTGTGTCCGGCAATATCGAAATATTTCGCGGCGTTAATTTTATCTTTGAGATCAAGGTGATAGGTAACTGCGAGATAGAATGGAATTTGCCAGTCCGGATCAGCCTGCGCTATTCCTTTAGTTCCAATATCTATTGCAGCCTGGACGCGGCCAGCATACGTGCTTGCAGGAAGAACAATAACCGAATACGCATAAGGAACGCTGTATCTAGGATCAATGGTGTTTATGAGGTTAATATTCCTCGAAAGATGCTTAAATCCTTCCTCCTGTCGATCTTTTGGCAAAAATAGAAACTGAATAAGCTCGGTTCGCGTCTTGAAAAGCCACAAGTACGAGGCGAGCATCGAATGGAGCCCCGCATCTACGGATTTCAGCAATTTTGGAGAAATTGCGAAATTCGTATTGGGGATTTTCATTTTCCCTACATCATAGAGAAATTGAGCTCCGACTATTCCGCTGAAAAGAGCCAGTATTAGAATTAATCGCAATATGCCAGTCATTCGAGATCTAAAGTTCTCTTCGCTTAAAGAGTAGATGCGCGCAATAGAGAAGCACGCCCGAGTATAAAATAGCGTAGCCGAAAGCTATGATGCCAGGCGACTGTGGCAGTGGAATATTATGAACCGCAAAACTTCGGAGGTCGAATTTATCGAGATTCGGAAAAACATAATAGACAAAAGCGATGAGCTTGTAAGAGAGTCCTCCGACAAGTTTTGCCTCGGCGAGAGCCGAAGTTGTTATGTGTCCGACGAAAAGAATAATTATCGCGCAGATGGTT
>JBBTYG010000094.1:0-2609 GCA_038061855.1 Patescibacteria group bacterium
GTGAGCGATTACGTGAAAAAGAAATATTCGCTTGCGATCGGAGAACAGACCGCGGAGAACGTCAAAATAAAGATTGGCTCTGCTATGGCAACGAAGGACAAGATGGAATACGAGCTTCGCGGGCGCGATTTGATTACCGGATTGCCGAAAGACATCGTAATAAATTCCAACGAAATCGCGGAGGCTCTGAATCCGTTTCTTGTCGAGATTGCGAATTCAATTCAAAACGTTTTCAACGTTACTCCGCCGGAACTTGTGGCGGACATTATGGAGAAGGGAATTATCCTTTCTGGCGGGAGCGTTCAACTCCATCACCTTCCGGAATTTCTTGAGAGGTTTTTGGGCGTGCAGGCATATGTTGCCGAGGATCCTCTCTTTTGCGTCGCGAAAGGAACCGGAATAATTTTAAGTCATCTAGATACGTATAAGCGTACATTGTTGAATAAGCGGTAAGAACCGCTTAAATTTGCTTTTTATGTTCATCGGCCACGCATCTATTATTAAAAATTTAACGTGCCTTGCGGACGCTGGAAATTTGTCCCACGGCTATGTGTTTTTTGGACCTGCGATGATCGGGAAGCGAAGCGTTGCGCGCGCGCTGGCGAATTATATTGAGACAGGCATTTTCGAGGAGCCAAAACTACTTCAAGATTTTTTGTGCATTGAACCGGACGAAAAAAATACGATAGGCATCAATCACGTCCGCCAGATTAAACATTTTCTGTGGCAGAAGCCTGCACTTAGTTCGCGGAGGACGCTTGTTTTAGACAACGCCGAATGTATGACGGCAGAGGCGCAAAACGCGCTTCTCAAGATAACCGAAGAGCCTCCGGCATCTTCATTGCTGCTTCTTGTGACAAGCGATATTGATTCGTTGAACCCTACTGTTTTCTCGCGCCTCCAGAAAATTTATTTTTCACCGGTTTCTGAAAGCGAAATTCTCGAATGGGCGGCAAAAATTTTCGGCGATGGAAAGAAAATCAAAAGCGCGGTCGTTAAATCCATCGGGAAACCAGGTCTTCTTCGTCGGATTCTTGAAGATGAAGATTTTGCGGTGTCTCTCGATGCGGCCGAAAAAATTTCAAAATCTTCGCCTGACAAGCGGCGCGATTTATTGAAAAAAATGATGGATCGCGACGGGTTCGATTTCGGGAAGCTTCTCGACTCTCTCATACTTCTTTTCTCGTGGGAGTTTTTTGAAAAGCGGGATTTTTTCTTATGGCACGCGTTACTTAAGCTTCGGCATGATGCGGCGTATTTCAACCTCAACCCGCGTTTGCAGATCGAAAGCTTGTTTTCGCGGAGAGGCGTGTCGAGCTTGCCCGACGGCAAAGTTCGGCTATAGTTATATCGTTCTTATCGCATGGCTACACTTAGCGATCAATACTTGAAAGAATTGGATTCCGCGCTTCGCGTTGTAATCGAAAGATTTCGCGATGAACTGCGCTCCATCCGCGGCAACCGGCCGTCTGCTGACTTAGTGCAGGATCTGAAAGTGAACATATATGATCAAGTGCTAACCATACAGCAACTCGGTTCGCTTTCCGTGTTTCCGCCGCGCGCCATTCAGATAAGCGTGTGGGACAAGAACTCCGTCGGCGCGGTAGTGAAGGCGATCGAAGACGCGAAAATCGGACTCTCGGTTTCAAATGACGGTAATAACGTGATCGCCACGCTTTCCCAGCTTCACGACGAGCGGCGCGACGAATTGGTTAAGTTGGTGAAAAAAAACGGCGAAGGAGCGCGCATACAAGTTCGGGCTCGGCGGGACGAGACGATGAAAAAGATCAAAGAGGCCGAGGCGGGAAAATCAATGAGCGAGGATGAAGCGTTTCGCGCGAAAGAGAAGGCCCAAAAACTTGTTGAAGAGACGAATAAGCAGATCGAGTCGCTTGTTGAGGGGAAGGCGAAGGAGATGGGGGAGTAGGGCGAGGAAGCGCAACTCCTTTTTTGGAAACGGCTGTTCGTCCGCTCCTGCGGCGGACGCCCGCCTGCACTCTCGGCATAAAAAGTCCTTCGGACGCCAAGCTTTTTATGCCTCCGAGAGCTTCCAAAAAAGTAGTTGCGCTTCCAATGAGGTTAATTAAATAGATAATTAAAATGTGGCAGGCTTTCCTTTCGGAAAGCCTGTTCGATGTTTTGCCCGCATGGGTAGTTACTTTGGCGGGATGTCGATGCGCTTCACCTCCGGCTCCGCCGGTGGTTCCGCGTGCTGATTGGATGGCGGATCCGCGAGTATCCTTTCGATAGCTTCCTCTATGGTTTCCTTCGGACTTACCATGGGAGTTGAGACGGCGGTTTTTTTGTCGCCAATGGAAACGTCATATTTCGCAACTTCCCCATCTACTTTTCCATGTACAGTGAATTGCATTCCTGCATTTCCGCTGACATAAAGGACTATTCCGCCGCAGGCAATCTCGACGTTCGTGATGCAACCGGAAAAAATTCCATTTCCTTCAGTTCTCCAACAAGCAATCGGGGTGCCTTGAAATTGCACTCTAAGTTTGTGGACCCATAGGAGGGTTTTAAGCGTGTGGTTCATAGACTTAAACTGAATCTGCGAGGGTTAACCGATCTTCCGCATTTTTGCTTTGGCCTTGATGTGAAAT
>JBBTYG010000095.1:0-2761 GCA_038061855.1 Patescibacteria group bacterium
AAGTTCCAGTGATATGCGATCAAATAAGTTTCGGAAATCGCATTCGACTTCTGTCTCTAGGGTCACGCTCGTAATCGCCCAACCCGCTGTCTCGGCAAACGATGCTTTGACAGCGTGTCGAATTCTTCCCAGCGTAAGACCTTCAGGTGGCCCTGTGCTGTTTTGCATAACTGTTCCTTTCGTTGTTCAAGCCTTCTATCTCGTATGAAGTTGTATCAATGAGCGAGGCTGATAATGAAAAAATAGCGGAAATTTTTCGCTTTGTCAAAAATATTCAGAGCTCGCCGCGGCATTGCAGCGCTGATCTCGTGATACAATAAGCACTATGAAAGAAAAGCGCATCGTGACTATTGGTGGCGGGACGGGGAGCTTTACCGTCTTGAACGCGCTTAAGAAATATCCCGGCGTGCGTCTATCCGCGATTGTTTCTATGGCCGATGACGGCGGATCTACGGGGGCGCTTCGTGATCAATACGGAGTCTTGCCTCCGGGCGATGTGCGGCGGGCGCTTGTCGCGCTTTCGGAATCGAGCGAGACGCTGCGCGAGCTTTTCAATTTCAGGTTCAGGCAAGGAAGTTTTCATGGGCACAGTTTCGGGAATCTTTTTCTCTCGGCGCTAGAAAAAGTAACAGGCAATTTCTCGAGCGCAGTTCAGGAAGCTTCGCGCATTTTGAACATTTGCGGAGAAGTTATTCCAGTGACTCTTGATGATGTGCGCTTGCGCGCGGAGCTCGCGGACGGCACCGTGCTTCGCGGGGAAGGGTCGATTGACGTGCCGAAAGGCGACAGAGCTCATATTACGCGCGTGTGGCTTGAGCCGAAAGCGCGCATGAATCCGCGGGTAAATCATGCGCTTAGCGAGGCGGATTGTATCATTATCGGACCTGGGGATGTGTATACGAGCATCGTCCCAAATTTTTTGGTTTCCGGCGTGGCAAGCGCTTTTAGAAAATCCAAAGCGAAAAAAATCTACGTAGTTAATTTGATGACCAAGTGGGGAGAAACCGACGGATTCAATGTGAGAGACTTTACGCGCGAAATAGAAAGATACGCGGGAAAAGGAATGCTCGACTGCGTGCTTTTTAACATTACTCGTCCGCCAGCATCCGTTCTTAAAACATACGCGCGCGAAAAAGCGGAATTTGTGAAGCCGATCGTCCCTCATGAGAACGGAACGTCATACATCGGCGCGCGCTTGATCCACTCAGGGAAACTTATCCGACACGATCCACGGAAACTTGCCAAAGCCATTTTTTCTTTGTTATGAAGAATAATGAAGCATATCGATAAGAATTTATCTCTCCAAAAATTGGATTCGTGCTAAAAAAAGTTGACGACTCGCTTCCCCTTCTGCTAGAATCCCCGAAGTTCAACGACAACAGCAAACCAGACAAAGCTTATGAATCAGACACCACAAATCACACGCAGAGAGATTCTCCTTACGGTGGTACTCCCAAAGGAACAAATGTATGAATTCCTTGAGAAATTCGGCAATACGTTCTCGGTCTCGCCTATCGCGCACAACGAGGGAATAACCAGATTTCCGCACGAATACGGTCTTGACCCCAGAGATGGCGATTCCGCGTACGTTATCGTAAAGCTGTCTACCGAAGAAGAGGGAATGTTCAATCTGTTTATCGCTAAGTTCACCTCATTTGTATGCCTGAACTCAAGAGAAACCGTGGCGGTTCAAGCTGCGGAGGATGAAGAATTGAAGTGGACTTTATAACCATCAAAACGGGAAACACTTTGCGAATCCTCTCGCCTTAAACCAAATAGGGCCTTCGAAACTTCGTTGGCCCTTCGCGTTTCACGATATATGCTCCGCCGACGGGCATTTTTATTTACCACGCGTTTCCTCGCGTGTTTTTCCTCGAGAAAAATCCGTTGTTCTCGAAAGATAAAAACAGGGTAGAATTAAATATTCTCCAATGCGTTATGTAATCGGAATTGATGAAGTCGGGCGGGGATCGCTTGCCGGACCAGTGGCCGTTTGCTCGGTTTGTATACCGGCAAACTTAAAACTTAAAACCAAAAACTTGAAACTGGGAAAACTCCGCGATTCAAAAAAGCTTATCGCGGATCGGCGGAAGAAGTGGTTCGAGTATTTTAGCGCAAATAAAAAGGTTAGATATGCGATAGCTCGGGTTCATCCACGGAAGATAGAAGAAATCAATGTTTCGCGCGCGGCGAATCTAGCTGCAAGCCGTGCATATAAGCAGCTTTTCGCGCGGCATGAAATTGACGCTGAAAAATGTGCTGTGTTTCTAGATGGAGGGCTCTATCTGGGCAATAAGAGGAAGAGCGTTAAAGAATACGGCGCGCATACGGTTATAAAAGGGGATGAAAAAATACTAGCGATAACAATTGCTTCGATAATTGCGAAAGTAGTTCGGGATAGGTGGATGAGGAAGCTTTCCAAAAAATTTCCCGGCTACGGTTTTGAAATCCATAGTGGATACGGAACAAAACGGCACATTGCCGCTATTAAAAAATTCGGGCCAAGTTCGGCGCATCGATTAACATTCCTTAAGAATATCAAAAATAAGTGAAGCTCCACGGCCTTATGGTTCAACGCAGTTCACCACACTGAGCCATGTCGAAGCGCAGCCGTGGCCTCTTGCTTATTGGCAGGCTGGATTCCGTGGAGCGGAATCCAGCCTGCAGAAAGCCATACCCCATTCACCCAGCACCACTTTTATAAAACAAAAGTGGTGCTGGGTTCATCCACCGGCTTCCGCCGGTGGCTTTCTGGGGCTGT
>JBBTYG010000096.1:0-6725 GCA_038061855.1 Patescibacteria group bacterium
ATCGGCGACATACTTTACTCTCTTCTTATTGAATCCGATAATGACGCGGGAATCACGCTCGCCTCAAAAATGGAGGCTGGAAAGTTTGTCGAGCTCATGAATCGCGAAGCATGGAAGTTAGGACTTTATAACACGCATTATGTAAACCCGACCGGCCTTGATCCGGATGACGGTTCGAAACCTAACTACTCGACCGCAGAGGATGTTGCAAAACTCGCAGTCGAGATAATACAGAAATATCCAAATATCTTGCGAATCATGTCGCTCAAAACGTTTGATTTGCGCACTGCTTCGGGAACTCTGCATCACACGCTCGAAACGACAAACAAACTCCTCGGAGAAAATATTCCGTTCAAAATTCTCGGAGGGAAAACCGGCGAAACTCCTATGGCGAAAAAGAATCTTCTCCTTATATCCTATGGCCCCCAGGAAAATAGCTACCTCGTGAATGTTGTCCTCGGATCGGACGACAATTTCGGAGACATGAAAAAACTACTTATTTTTTCAATTTCAGAATAATCCTCTTCTCCGCAGACTTTACGGAGTCTATTATGAACTTATAGGAGGTTCCGGCCACAAGCGCGGCCTTCATCTCATCCTGCCCGCCGAATTCGGAAATGTGGATGAGTCCCTGGATGCCTGCTTCCAAATTAATGACTGCGCCGAATTGGTTGAGCTTATATACCTGGCCCATAATTTCCTGACCCGATTTATATTGTTCTTCGATTTTTTCCCATGGATCAGATTTAAGCGCCCTGAGTGATAAAAACACTTTTCCGTCTCTAATATCCACAATCTTAACTTTGATCTGGTCGTTCACTTTCACAAGTTCCTTCGGATTATCAACAAGGCGATAATCAAGCTCCGAAATATGAATCATGCCCTCGATTTCCGGGTTGTCCACAAACCGGACGAATACCCCAAAGTCCGCGATGCCCGAAACCAGCGCTTCGATAGTCTGTCCGGCTTGATATTTAGAAAGAAGCTCTTTTACGTTTGCGGAGAGAACTTCGCGCTCCGAAACTATAATTTTATTGGTTCGCGGGTTCACATCAATAATCTTCGCTTCAAGTTCCTGCCCGATGAACTTTTTTAGCTCGTCGGCAATTTTTTGCCGATCGCCCTCTCCGACGCGCGGATAGTGATCAAGTGAAAGCTGGGAAACAGGAAGAAACGCTTTGAGCTCCGAGCCGGACAAGCTCGCCATAAGTCCTCCGGCATTGGCCGCCATTATTTTTACCTTAATAATCTCGCCGGTTTCTAAAAGCTCCTTCGCCTGCTGCCATAATTTCTGCTTCCCCGCTTCGGCAAGAGAAAGCTCGATATTGCCCGCTTCTCCATCCAAGCTCACCACCTTCGCAGACACGCGATCTCCCGCCTTCATGTTTTTTATCGCTTCCCTGGCATTTATCATCTCAATGCCGTAGACAATGCCGGTCGCAAACCTTCCGAGGTCGAAAAATGCCTTTCGCGGGAATTTTTTTATGAGGGTTGCTTCAACAACGCTACCCTCTTTCGGCCAGTTACTTACTGCAAATTCCTTCTTCAAGACATCCGCTAATCCCGCGGCCTGTTTTGTCGTATCGGTATTTTCCTGAATCATTAGGCGTGTATTATATGCGAGCGAGTGATTTTGCGCAAGGCCCTGTATAAGGCCACCTTTTTGAAAAAAGCTGGTTTTTCTCAAAAATTTCTGCTAGAATACTTTGGCAAAATTATGGTCATCACTTATTTCGGCGGCGGGTCGTTTCGAGTTCAAAGCGGGGAAATATCGCTTCTTATCGATTCTGAAAATAATCGCCTTAAAGCAGATTTATCCTTAAGAACGATCGCCTCCGCGAATTCTTTGCTTTCCGAGGAAAGATCGGAAATTTCTTTTCCGGGAGAATACGAAGTTAAGGGCATCGACGTAAAAGGCATCGACGTTCCCGAAGAATCCACCGAAAAGCTTATAAAAACCATATATCTCATAACCTGGGAGGAGATAAAAATCGCGTTTTTGGGCCAGATTTCAAAGCAGCCGTCAGCGGAAATTATCGAAAAACTTAACGAGCCGAATATTCTATTTCTCCCCGTTGGAGGCGGGAACGTTCTTGAACCAGAGATTGCCGCAAAGGTTGCGAAAATGCTTGAGCCGGCTATCATTATTCCTTCTTTTTATAAAAATCCGTCGGAATTCCTTAAGGCGATGGGGCAAAAAATGGACGTCCAAGAAAAAATCGTCCTTAAGAAGAAAGATTTGCTTGAAGAAAAAAATAAAGTCGTCGTCCTCAAGCAAAGCTAATGACTCTTTCAATGGCTGGATTTTTGGAAAAACTGCGATCAGCTGACAACGCAACGAAGACGAGGTGGATAATACTTTTCACTTCTGTCGCTATGGCGATCGTGTTATACGTCTGGCTTGCATACTTCAACACGCTTTTTTCCTCATTAGATAATTCTTCTGCGACTGCGACCGCTATGAATCAAAACGGCACATCGCAAGAAATAGAACATATGTCTCCGACAATTTTAGAGCGCATTGGGTCTGTATATCATGCATTCACTGACGTAATCGGCAACATGCTGAAACTTCGGAAGGAGTATATCATTAAACCTAATTGAAAGGTTAAAAGTTAAAAGTTTTGAGATTTGAGTTTTGAGATATAAGATTTTACTTCATGGACAACATTGAGCCCAGAGAAATTACAAAAGAACTTAAGGAATCATATCTTGATTACGCGATGTCCGTTATCGTCTCGCGCGCGCTTCCGGATGTGCGCGACGGATTGAAGCCCGTTCATCGCCGAGTGTTATGGACCATGTGGGAAACCGGGCTTACTCACCTCGCAAAATACAGGAAATCGGCGAATGTCGTAGGCGCTACCATGGGAAACTATCACCCGCACGGCGACACGGCGATATACGATACGCTTGTCCGCATGGCGCAGGATTTTTCGTTGCGGTATCCGCTTGTTCAGGGACAGGGCAATTTTGGTAGCGTAGACGGAGATGGTAGCGCGGCAATGAGGTATACCGAAAGCCGGCTTTCGAGAATCGCCGAAGAGCTTCTTTTTGATATAGAAAAAGAGACTGTCAACTGGCAGCCGAATTATGACGCCACGCGCAAAGAGCCGAAAGTGCTTCCAGCGAAACTTCCTAACCTTCTATTGAATGGAAGCGTGGGCATCGCCGTAGGCATGACAACCAATATCCCTCCTCATAATTTGGGCGATGTAGTTGACGCGATTCTATATCTCGCCGATAACGCGCAGGCGACAAACGACGATTTGTCGAAATTCATCAAAGGCCCTGATTTTCCAACCGGAGGAGTCATATTCGATGAAAACGCGATTAAGGCATGCTATGCATCGGGCCGAGGAGGAATCACCACGCGCGCGAAAGCGGAAATTCAAGAAAAGGCGAGCGGCAGGTCAAGCGGCCGTTCTGGCGGACTAGACATAATCATCACCGAAATTCCTTATCAGGTGAATAAGTCGGAACTCATAAAACAAATCGCCCAGCTTCACCAAGATAAAAAAGTGGAAGGCATACGGGACATCAGAGACGAGTCGGACCGAGAAGGGATGCGGATCGTGATCGAGCTCAAAAACGACGCGCCGCCGCAGAAGGTGCTGAACCAGCTATACGAGCACAGCGACCTCCAAAAAGATTTTCACCTTAACATGATCGCACTCGTGAACGGCATCGAGCCTCAGCTCCTTTCGGTGAGGGATATTCTTGCGGAATATCTGAAATACAGAAAAGACGTGATCCGAAATCGAACGCAGTTCGATCTCCGTAAAGCGGAAGAGCGAGCTCACATACTCAAGGGATTGAGCATAGCGCTTGGATCGATTGACCGAGTCATCGCGACGATTAAGAAATCTAAAGATAAAGAAGACGCCCATAAAAATCTCGTAAAGGGTTTCAAATTGTCGGACATTCAGGCAACGGCCATTCTTGAAATGCGCTTGCAAACGCTCGCCGCGCTCGAACGGGAAAAGATCGAAGCCGAACTTAAAGAAAAACTCGCGCTTATAAAAGAATTGGAGTTGATCTTGAAAAGCCCTGCAAAGATCTTGAGGGTCATCAAAGAAGAACTCGCTGAACTCAAGGAGAAATACGGCGACCTTAGGCGTACAAAAGTCGTGCCTACTCCGCTCAAAGCTTTCAGCAACGAAGATCTCATTCCAAACGAGGACGCGATGATCACGTATTCCGCCGGCGGATACGTGAAGCGCCTTCCTCCGGACACGTTTAAGTCCCAAAAACGAGGAGGGAAGGGGCTTATCGGATCAGACGTTGCAGAAGAAGATTTTCTATCCCATTTCTTTAACGCCGAAACACACGATAATCTGCTTTTCTTTACGGACAAGGGGCGCGTTTTCCAAACCAAAGTATACGAAATCCCGGCGGCATCGAGAACATCGAAAGGAAAAGCGATTCACAATTTTTTGGAGCTTCCGACGGACGAAAACGTAAGTGCCATTGTGAGCTATCATCCAAAAAAACAGCAGGATGGTTTCCTGATTATGGTTACCAAAAACGGCGTCATCAAAAAAACCGCGCTTGCGGACTTTTCAAACATCCGTCGCACCGGAATAATCGGCATAGGGCTAAAGAAAGGCGATCTTTTAAAATGGGTACGGCTCTCGGGAGGCAAAGACGAAGTTATCCTTACCACGCGCCTCGGCCAGTCCATAAGATTCAAAGAAACGCAGGCGCGCCCTATGGGACGCGCGGCGGCAGGCGTGCGCGGTATACGGCTTAAGAAAAACGACGAAGTCGCCGGGTTTGACGTGATCAAAGAGGGCACTGCAAAGGTGTTGGTTGTGATGGCGAACGGCTTCGCCAAACAAACCCCTCTCAAGGATTACCGGATCCAAAGCAGGGGCGGATCGGGAATCAAGACCGCAAAAATTACTCCAAAAACCGGCCACATCATCTCCGCGCACATCATCAACGACGAAACCGAGATATTCGCGCTTTCGGCGAAAGGGCAGATGATACGTACAAACCTTGAATCCGTGCGCACTACCGGCAGATCCGCGCAAGGAGTCAAAATTATGAACGTGAGCGCGGGGGATAGGCTGGCTGGGACTGTGATAATATAAGACGTATATGAACATTATGAATATACGGAGGCGATATGTACTCATTGCAGCAATAGTTTTGGTTTTAGGACTGCTTGCCTATCTCGTTTTTGCAAACGTTCAAAAAAGGGGAATTTTGGCTGAGAAAGTTACTCTGAACGTGTGGGGAGTTGATGACGAAAAGGTGTTTGAAAGTATCGCAAGCGCATATCAAGCATTGCGCCCCGAAACGGAAATCATTTATAAAAGTATTGGCTTAAAAACTTATTGGGAAGAGCTCCTGAATGCCTTAGCGGCCGGAGAAGGACCGGACGTTTTCTACATAAAAAATCACGACATCCCGGCGGAAAAAGATAAACTCTATCCAGTAGACTCTACTCAATTTAGCCCCGCGCAACTTAATGATCTATTTCCGACAGTGGCAAGCCAAGACCTAGTATACGCATCCGGAAGCCAAATTTATGCCTTACCTCTTTACATAGATACCCTGGCCCTGCTCTACAATAAAGACATTTTTGACCAAAATGCCATCGTGTATCCGCCAAAAACGTGGATTGAATTCCAAAACCTCGTACCCAAACTAACTAATATAAATCAGCGCGGCCAAATTCTAAAATCAGCAGCGGCTATTGGAGGCACGGAAAAAACAGTAGATGCGGGAATTGACCTTTTGATTTCGCTGATTATGCAAAATACGTCCGTAGAGGTAAGAACAGACGAAGAAAATAAAGCGCTTGTAAATTCGCTCGGGAGTAAATCAGGAGCCGATGCTTTTAATTTTTACCTGCAATTCGCAAACCCGGCATCAACCGCCTACACCTGGAACGATGACCAAACAAACTCGCTAGACAGTTTCGGCGCGGGAAAAACCGCGATGATCTTGAATTATCAATCAGCAATACCAGTAATAAAAAATAAGAGTCCATTTATAAATATTGGTATTGCTCCATTGCCGCAGATCGGCGGAGAAAAGAACGCGCCAGTAACATACGCGAACTATTATAGCCTCGCAGTTTCAAAACTAAGCAAATTTCCCGCTCAAGCGTGGGATTTCGTTATTCAGACCGCAACCAATGAAGGAATAACGAGAAGCTACATCGCAAGCACGGGCCACCCGCCAGCTCTCAAGACGCTTATTGCGGAAAAAGTCAGCGATTCGGACACGAGCGTCTTCGCCTCATCGGCACTCATAGCGCGGTCGTGGTATCACGCTAACAATCGAGAAATTCGCGCGGCATTAAACGATGCTATCATGGACGTTTTAACCGGCAAATCAATCGCGCGCGATGCCTTAGAAACGGCGGGCGATAAAATAAATCAACTATACTACCGCCGCTAATTCAAAATCCGAATGAAAAAATTCTTCCCATGCCTAGTTTTGCCCGTTGTTCTCTTTCTTCTTCCGATTACAAGCTTCGCGCACACCCCTGATCTCTTCCCGAGCGGATTCTGGGGTCCAATCGTCTCGTGCGGTGCGCCGATAAAAGTTACAACTACAGGCACTGGGGATGGTAAAACTACAAAAGCTGAACCAAATGCCGGGGCATGCCTCAGCCTCTGCGACCTCATACACACACTTATCCATTTAATCGTTTTTGGAATGTCGCTTGCCCTCTACGCAGGCGCGCCAGTTCTTTTCGCTTGGGGCGG
>JBBTYG010000097.1:0-17420 GCA_038061855.1 Patescibacteria group bacterium
TATTCAAGCCGGAGTTCCGCTTGTCTTCAATCTCACTTCGGCTGGCACCTACAAATTAGTGGGGACAGTAACCGCTCCCCATGACGGAGCGGACTCTTTTTATGTGGACATAGATACCAATCCTGCCAGAGATGAAGCTAAAGTTTGGGACACTGGCTCTCCGATTACCTCCAAAGCTATTGATGTCACGTGGAGAGGAGCAGAAAAAAGCGCCACTTGCTTTGAGCCATTCTGCGCAGGATTTAATCCTAAAACTTTTACGCTTGCCGCTGGAATCCATACTCTCTATGTCAACGCCAGAGAGCAAGGAACGGGTATTCAATCAATCCAGTTTGTAAAGAACCCCGATTTTGCTAACACTTCTCCCGTTCTTTCAGCTATCGGCAACCAAACCATAGCCGAGGGTTCTCTGCTGTCATTCTCTATTTCAGCCATTGATGCCAACAACGACACTCTTACCTATTCAGCCACAGGGCTACCTGCTGGCGCCACATTCAATTCATCAACTAGGAGCTTTAGTTTCACTCCCACCCACGCTCAATCTGGAAGCTATGCAGCCATTTTCTCTGTCGATGACGGTAGTGGAGGCGTCGATTCTGAAATAGTTGTCTTCACGGTTACCAATGTCAACCGTCCTCCTACTGCTAACGCTGGAATTAATCAAACCATCATTTTACCAGCTACCGCTTCTCTATCAGCCAGCGCTTCCTCAGATCCTGACGGCACAGCTCTTACCTACTTATGGTCTAAAATCTCAGGTTCGGGCACGGTAACATTTTCAAATAACCTGTCTGTTTCAACCAATGCCGCCTTTGGCAGCCAGGGCATATATATTATCCAAGTATTAGTATCAGATGGTTCTCTTTCGTCCACTGATCGGATAACCATTGCCGTAAACGAAACTTTGCCAATTGATGCCGACAGCGATGGAGTTTTTGATTCAAGCGATCTCTGTCTTAACACGCCTCATCTATTATCTTCCCAAGTTAACACTAGGGGTTGTCCAAAGCCTAGGGTCACCAAGTTCACGGTTTCTCAAGATTTGGAAACCGCTGACATTACGGCTCTTACGTCCATAGATCTATTTAATGCCTATGGTAAAGTTTCCTTCTTAAATACAAACTCTCCGTATTCTTTGGTACGAGACGTTGGAACACATAAAGATCAATTAGATATTGATTCAAGCCTTGCCATAACCGATGGAGCGATTTCCCTTGATTCGGTAAATCTTCCAGAACTCAACAAAGAAGCCACCATTACACTTTATAACATTACCGTTTCAAATCCCGCCATTCTCAAGGATGGCACGAGTTGTTCGGTTTGCTCAATTATCTCGTACCAAGATAACACTCTAGTCTTTACTGTACCTGGATTCTCCACATATACGGTTGTGGAAGGCACTCCTCCAGCTGTTCCACCACCTCCGCCACCGCCACCGTCACCGTCACCGTTACCAGGAGGAGGCGGAGGTTCTACTGGGGGATACTACTCTCCCGCGCCTATATACACACCTACGCCCACGCCTCCCACAATAGAAATAGAGCAATTGCGGGCGACATTGGATTTTCTCATTGCAAAACTTAACGCACTTATCATTCAAGCGAAAGCTCAGGGAATTAAGTTGCCGCCTGGAATTGAGAATTTATTATCGAAAACATCCTATCGCTTCACTCGAGATCTTTCCCTCGGCTCAACGGGCGATGATGTCAAAGCTTTGCAAGTCTTTCTCAATAGTAATGGTTTTACCATAGCAACCAAGGGCGCCGGTTCTCAAAACAGTGAAACCACTTATTTTGGACCAGCCACCAAGGCTGCTCTTATTCGATTCCAAGAAGCCCATCTAGGGGAAATTTTGTCACCAATTGGTTTAATAAAAGGCACTGGTGTGTTTGGGGCCCGCACCAGAGCAATTGTTAATAATAACAATAATTAAACTGGTTTGTTTGGGGAACGGGGTACGAATGTTTGACAAGAATAGTGGAATGAGTATGATGATCCTAGCTCATTCCATCTTCACGAAAGGGGCCTATTGAGGCCATGATGGTGGGGCAACAGAGCCTTGAGCAAGCCACCCACAGGGTTGAGCAGGTGGTTATTTTGTCGCGAATGCGCATGAGACCACCTGCTCTTTTTTTAAATGCGGTGTTCGAGCGCGCCGCTTAGCGTTTCATCGTCAGCAAATTCTATTTCGCCTCCTGTTGGCAGTCCTCGGCCAAGCCGGCTTATCTTTTTCGCGAGCGGTTGAAATTCTTTAGAAAGAAGCGAAGCGTGGAAATCTCCGAGCGATGTCGGGTTAAAACCAAAAATTATTTCTTCGGCTGATCCTCCAAGCTCCTTTTTGATACCGTTCTTTAAATTTTGTATCCGCAGTTTTTGTAAGTCTTCAAACACGCCAGTTTTCGGAATTGGCCCAATTATAAAATATCGCCCGATAAATTTTCCTGTATTTTCGACCGAGATGAGATCCGTTTCTTTTTCGACTATCATGATCACGTCGCGCCGGCGGCTTGGGTTGCTGCAAATGTCGCATAGTTCTCCCAAATTCTGGTGAACAAAAAAACACCGGCTGCAAATTTTTATGTTTTTTATATCCGAGACGGCATCCGCCAATCCGCGTATTTCATTTACTCCCCGGCTTACCAAATAAAATGCGAGACGCGTCGCTTGTCGCGGTCCTATGGAAGGCAGCCTTGTCAATTCTTCCGCAAGTTTTTTGATTGCTTCGGGTAGGCGCATCATAAGATTAAACTACTGAGGTTCGGCTTCCACGCCGTATCGTTTTTCAAGGCTTACAAAAGAAACTCGCTCGGGATCAAACCGCAATTTTACGGACCCTAACGGACCATTTCGGTGCTTCGCGATATTTATTTGGGCGATGTTTTGTTCTTCCGGAGGGGTTTCCAAAAAATCTCGATCTTTTCGATAGATAAACATCACAACATCGCTGTCTTGTTCAATCGAACCAGACTCCCGCAGATCGGAAAGACGGGGTATTTTATTGTCGCGCTGGTCGACTGCGCGGGAAAGTTGTGATAGAGCAAGCACGGGCACTTTGAGCTCGCGGGCAAGCGCCTTGAGCCCCCTTGATATTTCTGTAACCTGCTGAACCATATTGTCCGAATTCGTGCGCGGACGGACAAGCTGCAAGTAATCAACGACAAGCAACCCAAGGCCATGCTCAATTTGAAGCCGCCGCGCCATCGAACGCATTTGCATTATATTTAGCGTCGGCGAATCATCTATGAAAATTGGCACGCCGGAGAGCCGGTCAAGCGCAGACTGGATCATCTGAAACTCAACATCGTCGCTGATTCGCCCAGTCAGGATTTTCCATAGAGGAACGCGGGATTCCGCGGCAACGATGCGATCAATTACTTGTTCCCTAGACATTTCGAGGGAAAAAACCCCAACAGTCACTTTGCCCTCCATTGCCGCGTGCCGAGCAATATCCAGCGCCAAAGAAGTTTTTCCAAGCGACGGGCGCGCGCCTAAAATAACAAGATCTGATTTCTGAAGTCCGGATAGAATATTATCTAGTTCAGGAAAACCGGTCGGCACGCCGCGTATGCGGCCACCGCCCTGGTGCAGTTTTTCAATCCTTTCATACGCATTTTTCAATTCTTCTTTCACGTGCATGAAATTTTGCGGTAGAGATTTCTGCGATATCGAAAGTATTTTTTGCTCTACTATGTCGAGCAAATCCTCGATTTCCAAACCAGTTTCAAACGCGCTTTCCGCGATTTCCGCAGATGCCCGTATGAGGTCCCGCAAAATCTTTTTTTCTTTAACTATGTCTGTGTAATGAGAGATGTGGGATGCGGTTGTCACCTGATTCGTAATTTCCGCAAGATAGCTGGATCCTCCGACATCTTTTAGCAATTCTTTTTCTTTTAGATAGTTTGTTAGCGTCAGTATGTCTATCGGATGGCGTTTCTCGTAAAGTTCCAATATAGCTTCATAAAGTTTTTCATGTTGAGGGGAATAAAAATCTCTCGGTGACAAAATGTCCGCGACCTTAAAAATCGCATTCTTGTCTATAAGCAGGCTTCCAATCACCGCTTGTTCCGCCTCCAGATTTTGTGGCGGAATTCTTAGTTGAGATTTTTTGGCCATATTTTGGGTCCGTCGGGTGTATCCTTCAACTCATATCCTAATTCATTAATTTCTTTTCTCAAACGGTCGGACTGAACAAACTGTTTATTAGTTCTGTATTTCTCGCGTTCATTGACCAGTTTCCATATTTTTATAGATATGTTTTTTTCTTCAAGCGGCTTCAGTTCAGCCTTCAATTTCAAAAGATCATCCTTGATGCCAAAAATTTCGAGCATTGTATCAACCCGATCATCTGGATAAGGGATCGCTTCCCAAAGATGTGCTAACGCGCCTGCAGTATTAAAATTTTCGTTTAAGTCATTTATAAAATTATCCAATATCAACCCCGAAAACTTCCAAGGGGGATTTTCATATTTTTTATATTTTTCTGCTAAATAGTATAAATTTCGCTTGGCAGACAATAAAGCCGTCTTAGTAAAATTCATTTTGACGCCGTAATTTGTTTGAAGAGTCAAGTGTCTAAAAGCTAATCCAGCTGATATCATATTTTCTTTATCTTTATATTTGCCCTTAGATCTAAAAAGGTCGCTCTCTAAATCTTTAAGTGTAAAAAAGTTCTTTTCCGACTTCGCCATTTTTTTACCACCAACCAAAAGATGGTCGTTGTGAAGCCAATACCTGACAAATTTATCTTTACCTAGAAGAGCTTGCGACTGTGCAATCTCATTCGTATGATGGGGAAATATCAAATCCACTCCGCCCGTGTGTATGTCCGTTGTCTTGCCATTAAATCCCTCACGGTTAATAACCGAACACTCGACATGCCAGCCCGGTCGGCCATCGCCTAATTCAGGATCAGACCAAAATATTTTTCCGTCTGACTGGTCACGCCCTTTCCACAAAGCAAAATCACTTACGCTTTCTTTGTCATACTCATCAACCTTAACGCGCGTCCCAGTTTTTTTGCCATTCAAAAAGCTTTCACCGACCAAGCAGCCATAATCACCGAATTTCTCTTGATACTTTTCAATGTTAAAATAGACACCATCTTCCGTCTTGTAGGCATAACCAAGTTTCTTCAACTCTTTTATAAACGTTTTAATCTCTTCAATCTTATCCGAAACCCGAATTAGGGTTATATCCGGCTCATCGGTCGGAATGTTCAACTTTTTTAAATCATCTAAAAACGACTTGATATATCGATCTGTATATTCCTTCAAATTCTCCGGTGTCGCTTGTGAGCCAAATTCATCGACGGTTCGCTTGATCGTTTTATCATCAATATCGGTTATATTCATAATCCAGCGGACAGCATAACCGTTATGTTTCAAAACTCGCCTTAAAACGTCGGCGAAAATATAACTCCGCAAGTTCCCGATATGCGCGTGATCATACACCGTCGGTCCGCAGGTATACAAACGAATAACGCCATCCTTTGATGGATTAAATTCTTCTTTTTTCCGCGTCAGCGTGTTGTATAACTTTAATGCCATCAATTCTTAACGTATAATTTCCAATCCTTAGCCGCAAGTCGTAAGTCTTTTGTTGCTAGTATTTTATTAAAACCATCCTTTTTTCTTGAAATATCTTATGAGTGTCGCCATCGTCACCGCCATAGCGCCAACAACTATCCAAAATCCGCCTTCGACGTTTGAAAGGGGAATGCCAGGCGTATCCATGGCAAAAAGAGCAGATATAAGCATAAACGGGAACGTAAGAAAGGAAAGAATAGTAAACGTTTTCATGACATCGTTGATCTTTAAATTCATGATCTGGTTATTCGTGTCTTCGAAATCGGAAATCGCCTGACGATAGTCGTCGAGTTGATGCACAATTTTTAATTGATCTCCGACGAGATCCCGCATGTATGGAATGTCTGCGCTTGTGCCGGCAAAAGGGAGCACTTTTTCGGCAAGCGATTCAAGGATCGGTCTTTGATGTCGGACAATAATTCTATATTCGGAAATATCTCTTTTCAGGCGAGATATGCGCCTTAATACCTCTTTTTCCTTATTTTTAAAAAGTTCTTTTCCGATTGCTTCAACTTTTTCCCGAATGTGGCGCAATTGCCGCTCCTGGAATTGAAGTAGTGCCTGGATAATGTAATACAAAAGCTTCAGCGGATCCTCATCTTTCTTGATTGAAAAATCGCGCAGCGCTTCTATGTCTTCGTAATGAACGGTGATAACGTGGTTCTTGGTAACCAAAAAATCAATTTCAGCGCGTCTCGATGTTTCTTCTTTTTGATCATAATCCGGAAAGTAATAAATGAAATAAATATAGTCCTTGTATACCTCTGTCCTCGGCCGAGCCGAAGGGCCGCGAAGTTCATCAATAATCACCTGATGTATGTTAAACTCGCGCTTTAGCCATTCGAGATGCTTTTCTTGCGGGTTTGTAATGTCAACCCAATACGCGGCCTTTTTCAGACTTATTGTTGTTTGCATAGGATAAGTTAAGTATAGCAGATATGAGAAGGCGATTGATGCGGCGTTTCTGAAACAAGATGTTTTAGAGGTGATATAAAAAAAACAAAGCCCTGTCGGTTCCCGACTGGGCTTTGTTGATTGCTTTATCTCTTGCCGTTGTGCGTTCATGCAATTGCGAGTATCGGAGCGAAATGTTCAGGCAAATTCAAGACGCTTACGGTGTCTGCCGACAGTACAGAACATCGGTGAACGAGATTCCGAAGTTCCCGCACGTTTCCGGGCCATTTGTATAGGCCGAGCACTTTAAGAATGTCTGGCGGAAAGTCGGGCTGCTCTTTCAGTTCGCGCCTGAAGTGTTCCACCAAGACTTGAATGTCTTCTGGACGATCCCGAAGTGGCGGTACCATAATCTCGAGTACGTTCAGGCGGTAGAAAAGATCAGACCGGAATTTTCTTTGTGCAACCAATTCATCCAATTTTTGGTTCGTGGCGACTATCACCCGTATGTCCACTGAATAGTACTTCAAGCCGCCCACTCTCCGTATTTGTCTCTCTTCAAGCACGTGGAGGAGTCTTGATTGCATACCGTGTGGTAGTTCGGATATTTCGTCGAGAAACAGCGTGCCGCCATCCGCGAACTCGCAGAGCCCCTTTTTGAGCATTGTCGCTCCAGTGAATGCGCCTCGTTCGTGGCCAAAGAGCTCGCTTTCGATGAGATGCTCGCTCAAGCTTGTACAGTCAACAATCACGAATTCCTTCCGGCGCCGCAGACTTCGTTCGTGGATCTCGCGGGCGAGAAGGCCCTTTCCCGTCCCCGTTTCTCCCGTGATGAGAACGGTTTCATCCGTCGGCGCGACGCGCTCGATGAGTTTCGCGATACGTTGCATCTTCGGGCTATGCACTATGAGTTTCGGAGTATCCGCTTCGGTGCATTGAGGAAGCATGATAATACTTTCTTCACCATCGCCAGGAATTACAACTTCCATTCCGTCTAGTTTTTGAGGATTTTTTTCTTTCTCCGGTTTCACTCGTCGCGGCGGATGCAGTTCGATGAATTCCTCAACTGATAGTTCTCGTGCGCGCTTGTGTCGCCTCATTCTATTCGTGTCGTAAAACATCCGGCTACAAGGGGAGCACAACCCAATTTTCTTAACATGTATCGGTCTATTTCCGCATCGCTTGCACAAATTTTCTTCGCATTTAGCAGTTTGTTCAGAAATTGGTTCCATAGTTTTCCCCTTCTGTTCTGTATTTGTTTTTCATAAGGACTAACGTAATTAAACCGTTGCCGTCGTAAAAAAGCAAAGTTATGCCACCATAAGTGCGGTTGTAAACGTTACATCGTATCGCGAGATACAACGTTTAGGTCCTGCTATTTTTTCACAATTCGTACGTTCTCTTTAGTCGATCCTTTTCGACTTTCTTATCTAGCGCGAGCTGAATTAAGCGACCAAGCAATTCCGTATAGGAAATACCCGACGCCTCCCAAAGTTTCGGATACATGCTGATTTTCGTGAATCCCGGAAGAGTATTTATTTCGTTTACAAAAAATATGCCAGCTTGCCCCGAACTTGTTTGCGATGAGCTTTTTGAATTTGTCGAACGGGTCGGCTTTAAAAAGAAATCCACGCGGCCCATTCCAGAACAGTCAAGAGTTTTGAATACTTGTATTGCGAGTTTTTGCACTTCCTTGATTTGTTCCGGCGAAAGTTTTGCCGGAATATCCAGCTTTGCTCCGCGCTCGTCTATATACTTTGCTTCGTAAGAATAAAATTCGTGAGAGGGGATTACTTCGCCTGGAAGCGAGGCGATTGGATTTTCGTTTCCCAGCACCGCGCACTCTATTTCCCGCCCTTCTATGTATTCTTCTAAAATAATTTTTGTGTCGTATCGGAATGCATTCGTGATTGCTTGCACAAGCTCCTGCTTGTCTTTTGCTTTCGAAATACCGACCGAGGAGCCTAAATTCGCCGGTTTTACGAAGATCGGAAAACCAAGTGCGCGAATCGCATCTTTCAGAAATTTTTCAGAGAGCGCTTTCTGTGTCGTTGCGAAAAATTTTCCTACAGGGAGCCCCGCTTCTTTCAAAAGGCGTTTCATTACATCTTTATCCATTCCTACGGCGGATCCCAAAACGCCTGCGCCGACGTAGGCAGCATCGAGAAATTCTAGAAGTCCCTGAAGACAGCCATCCTCGCCGAATGTGCCGTGCGTGACGGGGAAAAAGACATCAACGTCTGAAATCTTTTTACCTTCGGAAACGCTAATGAGCTCTGTTTTGCCCCGCGTTGCGATCGCGGTGACGGCTTGGGATGATGTATTCAATTTTATTAATTTCGGGTCGGAAGCGTTAAGAATGTAGGTTGCCGGAGCTCCAATATGCCATGTGCCAGACTTGTCGATGCCTATAAGCACAACCTCATATTTTCCTTTGTCGAGCGCCTCGTATACCGACTTTGCCGATTGGAGAGATACTTCATGTTCTCCGCTTTTGCCGCCAAAGACAATGCCGACTTTCAATTTTTTCATAGTTCAATAGTTCATTTGTGGCCGAACTGCTATAATGTGATTGTAGCATAGCGACGTTTGTTTTTGATATAAAAAATAATGGCACTTTTTTACTTTTTAACTATTCTTGCGTTTTCGGTTGTTGTTGGCATTATATTTTATTTTGGAGGCAGGAAAACGGTTCGGAAACGGAGGCGTGATTACGCCACGGCAACTCTTCTTTCGATACAAGTTCCGCGCGTGAACGGTTCGCTGGGCGCGAGGGATCATTTTAAAGAAGACGCAAAAAAATTCGAGGCGTTTTTGAAACGTATCGCTTCTTTTCGGCGAGAGTGTTCACTCGAGCTATCCGTGGAACATATTGGAGATGATATTCATTTTCGCGTTTCCGTGCCGCTGGTTTTTGTTTCGAGCGTTCAGGAAGAGGTCTATCTGCTCTGGCCTGGGGCTAGGGTTAATATAATCCATAGCGGAACTGGAATTTTCGGAATTCGCGGAGTATCAATCGGCGGATACATAATTCAAAAAAAAGACCACCTTTTTTCTGTAAAGACGCATAGAGTTTTGGAGACGGATCCGCTTGCTTTACTGCTCGAAGGTTTTTCGAAGGCGAATAAAATTGGCGAAGGAGCTAGTATGCAAATCGTTCTCTGTCCCGTTTCTCATCGGCACAAAAAAAGTATCGCGCGATCTCTTTCGTCTATAATGCGCGGCGAGCTGGGCGAGATTGTTGCAAGAAGCAAACTGATTTCCGCGAACGGCATTAGTATTCCAAGCGTTGGCGACGAGATTGAAGAAAGGAAGAAGCGTGAAAAGATTAAAAAAGATATGTTCAATTTTGCGTGGAACAAGCTTTCTCAGCCGATTTTCGAGGCAAATGTTAGAGTTTGCGTTTCGGCGGGGACAAAGTTTAGAGCACAAGAAATAGTGGATGAAATTACAGCGAGTTTTAGCCGTTTTGACGACCCGCACCACAACGAATTTAAATTTGTAAAACCTCGCAATATGGAAAAATTTATTGAGCATTTTGTCGCGCGGCGGTTTAGCGCCTCGGAAACAGTTGTCCTTTCGAGCGAAGAAATATCAAGTTTCTATCGCTTCCCGACGATTTCGGAAAAAAAGGTCATCGGAATTCGGCAGCATCGGTCAAAACATATTCCTGTCCCCTCGGGTCTCTCACCTAATGGAATATGCATCGGCGAGAATGAATTTCATGGGGAATCGCGCCCTGTTTTTTTAGGGGACGATAATAGAGGTCGGCATATCTATATTGTTGGCGAAGGAAAAACTGGAAAATCGACGCTTGTTGGCAATATGCTTGTGCAGGAAATTAAACGTGGACAGGGAGTCGCGCTCATTGATCCGCGCGGAAGACTCGCGCAAACTTTGCTCGGCCAGATCCCTGCTGGTCGGGCGAAAGACGTTATATATCTCGACATGGGTGATACAGCGAAAACGCCAGGAATAGATGTGCTTCGACTTGGCCCGCTTCGCCGTAGCTCCAGCGAGTCGAGCCGATGCACTGCCGAGGAGAAAAGACGAATGGCGCGGGAACTCTGCGGTATTCTAAATAAATTTTTCGAGCTCGAGACAAGAGGAATCATGTTTGATGAATATATGGAAAACGCGATATTGCTGCTTTTAGAGAGCGCGCCGAAGAATGCGAATATTTTTGACGTACCGCGCGTGTTTGTTGACAGAAAATATCGAGCTAACCTCCTTTCGAAATCAAAAAATAACAAACTCACGCATTTTTGGGAACACGAAGCAAGAAGTTCAAGCGGCGAGGCTGCTATTGAGGACATCGCGCCGTTCATTTTCTCTGGATTTAAGAAGTTCGCGTCGTCAGACATGCTTCAATCAATTTTTCAGGATCCTGCGTCTGCAGTTGATATTGAATATGCGGTCGATAAAGGCAAGGTAATTCTTATTAACCTAAATGAGGACAAGCTCGGGAAAACGAATAGTAATTTTATTGGGATGTTGATTGCCAATAAAATTTTGGCGGCGGCACATGTTGATGCTTTAGAGGTAAATCAAAAAAAGAATAAGCAATTCAGTATATATTTTGATGATTGCGGAGGATACGCACCGGACTCTGTCGCGAAAATTGTGTCGGGGAGCAGAAAACATCATGTGAATCTTGCATTGGTTACGAGGTCGGTCGCGGATCTTTCAATGAAAACCAAGGAGGCCATTTTTAAAAATACGACTTCAAAAGTTGTGTTTCGCGTGAATTCGGGCGACGCAGAAATTCTTGCTTCCGAGTTTGGGCCGTTATGTACAAAACATGACTTTATAAGCGCCGATGATTTTGATGCTTATGCGAGAATCAACATACGCGGCAAATTGTCTGCGCCTTTTAGCATTAAGGTAGAAAACGATTCATGGAGCATAGGAAATGCAAAAATTACCGACAAAATAAAAGAGCATTCACGCGTATCGTATTATAGGGACATTCGTGAATTGGAAAAAGAAGTTCGCCGCAAAGCAATCGCGTGATGCTGGATTTATCCAAGTTTTTCGTTCCGCATGAAAATACTCAATCCTTTGAACCATATTCGAAGCGCTTCAAGCGTGGGCATTATTGAAAGCAGGTAGCTAAGTTCGACAAGGCCTTTGAATATCCATCCCGAAACTCCCTTCAAAATAATCGGGCCGATTTTTGCGACTGCGAATTTTCCTCCAACCGGAATTACGTATGGGTATTCGACTGGCTTGTATTCTCTAAATCGAGGCCTATGGTTCGCGTGTTCGGCGGCGCGTATCTCCTCCGTAATATTCCACGCAACAATATCTGCTTGCGAAATAACGGCGCGGGCAATTCCAGGGACCGGACGCTTGGTTTTGGAATTATAAAAACAAATATTGTCACCTAGACCGTATACGCGAGAGGCGAACGTTGAATTTGAATTCCGCGATAGGCATTCCATTCCACTTCCAACGATGGCGCGGTTCTGATTTTCCAACTGTATTTGCGTATTGGCGAGAATAGCTGGACCCTTGACGCCACCGGTCCAGACAAAAACATCGAAATCGATTGTTCCTCCGTTATCAAAAGCGGCGCGATTTCTGTCGACGCTTGAAATTTTCTTGCCTGTCGTAATAATGACGCCAAGTTTTTTTAATTGCCGTGTTGCCGCTTCAACGATTCGATTATCAAATCCTTGAAGTACGCTATCAGACGACTCAACAACTGTGACGATTAGTTTGCATCCCTCAAATTCCGTCTCTATCTGCCCGCACAAATTTTTGAATTCAGCGGCGAGTTCCACGCCGGTTGACCCGCCCCCGCCGATTACGATGCGTATCTCACCAGGTTTTTCCATGGCAATATTCCAGAATGCGTCACGGATTTTTATTGCATCTGTGAACGTTTTGAGCGGGAGAGCGTGCTCTCGTAAACCCGGAATATTAAAAAAGTTTGCTTCAGAGCCGAGCGCTAGTACTATATACTCACACATTGCTCGTTCTCCGTCTGTGAAAGTTATGGTACCGCTCGCCGGATCAATATCGGCGATTTCTTTTTGAACAAAGCGAACACATGAGCGTGTTAAAAGGTTTTTTATGTTGTATGTCGCAATACCGTGAAGATCGCAGAGTGAAGCCGCTCCTTTTGACGTTGTTGCCACTTCGTAGAGCAGCGGCGTATAAGTCTGATGGCTATTCTTATCAATAAGCAGAATTTCGTATTTGCTTGAGAAATTGAAATTGTGTATGTTTCGTGCCAAAATTTTTGCGGCACGCAGGCCGCCGAAGCCTGTTCCGAGTATGGCAATTGTTTTTATTTTTGTCATCGCTTCTATTATAGCGGTACCTTGAGTATAATGAAATCAATAATGATAAAATTATTGCGTCGTGCCAATCCGAAAATTTTGAAGGGCATTGCTTTAGTTAGGCTTGATTTTAATACTGAAGATAACTGGAGAATTGCCGCGGTTATCCCGACGCTTAAATTTCTTATTCGGCAGGCGACGAAAGTCGTTATTATTAGTCACAGAGGCAGGCCGCCAGAATTTAAAAAAGGATTTTATGGCGCGCCCGCTGGCGATGCAAAACAATTTAGTCTACGCGCTGATTCGCTGGCGCTTAAGAAGTTAATTAAAAAAAATGTGCATTTCATTACGCATTTCGATTTCGGCGCGATTAAGAAAGAAATTAATGATGCGCCGCAAAAATCCGTTTTTTTGCTGGAAAATTTGCGGTTTATGGCGGGAGAGTCCGGGAACGATAATAGGTTTGCAAAAAAGTTGTCTTCAGTCGCCGATTATTACGTAAATGAAGCGTTTGCTGTTTCGCATCGCGCGCATGCCTCCGTATCCGCAATTACAAGATATTTGCCAAGCTATGCGGGCTTCGAGTTAGAGCATGAGATTGTGTCGCTTTCTCGCGCAATGGATAATCCAAGGCAACCGCTTGTGCTGCTCTTAGGCGGAGGAAAAGCAAGTGACAAACTCGGCATTTTAAAATACTTTAAGAATAAAGCAGATTATTTTCTTCTTGGCGGGGTTCCGGCAAACACAATTCTTTTTTTGAAAGGCGTGGATGTTAAAAATTCCATCGTTGAAAAAGATGCGGCTGAACTCAAGAAATTAAAGGATATTGTGCGGTATAAAAATATTTTACTTCCTGCGGATTTCGCGTGGGGAGACGGGAAGATTTTAGACATTGGAAAAAGAACAGAATTATATTTTTCTAAAATCGTCGGAAGGGCTCGGACCATAATCTGGAGCGGGCCGCTCGGTTTTTTTGAAAAAAAGCCGTTTGATGAGGGAAGTATTGCTGTCGCACGCGCGATACTTCGGAACAAAAAAGTATTTTCGATCGCTGGCGGAGGAGAAACTGTGGCATTTCTCAAAAAGCATGGATTCGATAAAAAATTTGGTTTCATATCAACCGGCGGCGGGGCGATGCTCGAGTTTTTGGAAGGGAAGAAATTGCCTGGAATAGCCGCCCTGGAGGGCGAGCCTCGCCGCGGGCGGGAAGCACTAAAAAGATCAAGCGTTTCGTAGGTACGCTTCTTGTTTTCTAATTCGCGCGAATTAGAAAACAAGAAGACACAAAGTAAAAAATATGCAGCAAGAAACAAAAAGCTGTCAGAATTGCAAGCAAAATTTTGTCATCAAGCTAGACGACTTCGCGTTCTACAAAAAAATTTCAGTTCCGCCGCCGACATGGTGCCCGGAATGCCGCCAACGTCGCCGCTATGCGTGGCGGAACGAGCGGGTACTGTATCGGAGGAATTGTGATCTATGTAGTAAGAGTACCGTTACAATCTACTCGCCAAATAAGCCGTTCAAAGTGTACTGTCCGCCGTGTTGGTGGTCAGACAGATGGAATGGGTTTGATTACGGAAAAGAATTTGATTTTAGCCGCCCGTTTTTTGAGCAATGGCAGGAACTTCAACATCAAGTCCCGCGTATCGCTCTCCTTACTAAAAACAGCGTCAATTCCGAATATACCAATCATTCAAATAACAATAAGAATTGTTATTTATGTTTCAGTACATTCGAATCGGAAAACATCTTATATTCGACGAACTTATGGAAGCAATCAAAAGATTGTATGGACTGTTATCTTGCTCGGATGAGCGGCGGAGCGGAGCTTTGCTATGAATGCGTCGATTCCGCCCATATCTACCAATGCCAGTACTGCATTTTACTTTTAAATTCTACGAGTTGTTCTTACTGTTACGATTGCAGGGGATGTTCTAATTGTTTTTTGTCGTGGAATCTTCGCAATAAACAATATCATATCCTCAATCAGGAATATTCAAAAGAAGAATATTTTAAGAAGCTTGACGAATATCGGCTCGGTTCATATGCGATACGACAGGAGTTATGCCGACAGTTCATCGAAATTATAAAAAGCAATGCCGTACATCGATTCGCTCATATAGAAAAATCGGTTAACGTGTCGGGGAACATGATCTTCAATTCGAAAAATACGCATCACTCCTTCGATGTGGACAAAACTGAAGACACAAAGTACGGCATAATTACTCCCGACGTAAAAAATTCGATGGATTCATATCATTATGGCTTCGCGTGCGAGCTGATTTATGAGTCTCACGCGCTTATTCACGACTATGACGTGAAGTTTTCCCACTTGAGTTACGATAATTCGTATCTTGAATACTGCGATTCTTGCCATAACAGCGAAAATCTGTTTGGTTGCGTGGGCATAAAACAGGGAAAATATTCCATATTCAACAAGCGGTATGAAGAATCGGAATACAAGGAGTTGAAGGAAAAGATAATTGCGCATATGCGGAAGACAGGGGAATATGGGGAATTCTTTCCGTACAAACTTTCTCCTTTTGGATACAACGAAACACAGGGGAATATCTATATGCCGCTCGCGAAAGAAGAGGCGCTTGAGCAGGGATTAAAATGGGAAGATCGCGTTCTCGGCACGTTCGGCAAGGAGACGATCAAGCCGGAGAACATGCCAGACCTTATAGTGGACGTGCCCGATTCGATTACGACAGAAATACTCTCTTGCGCAGGATGCAATAAAAACTACAACATCGTAAAGCCGGAACTTGATCTCTTGCGGAGGTTTGACGTTCCGATCCCGCGCTTGTGTCCCGACTGCAGATATTTGAATCGAATTTCTCTCCGCCCGCCGAGAAAATTGTGGCATCGCGTTTGCCGATGCGCGGGCGCGGCATCCGACGGCGACGCGCACAGGAATACCGCTTCCCACTTCCACGGCGCTGAGCGGTGCCCTAATGAATTCGAAACTTCATATTCGCCAGATCGGCCGGAAATAGTGTACTGCGAGAAGTGCTACCTTTCTGAAGTGTCCTGATCCGTTCGAATAACCCAGGATCATCCTGAATGTTTTATTGAAGGATGAGCGTTGCCGAAGGATCAGGCGGAAGTTGCGTGAGTGTTTATCCACAAAATCTGCCTTGACACGAAGTTTATCTCAAGTTAAACTTCAAATATGAAAAAATCCATCGTCGGACTAAAAGAATTACGTGAAAACGTCGAGAAATATATCTCCCGCGTGAGCAGTGGGGAATCATTTACGATAGTTCGGCGATCAAAGCCAGTGTTTAAAATTTCTCCGCCGGAAGAAGAGAATATGTGGGAAAATGTGATTGATTTCACAAAAATAAAGAAGGGTGGTGTGGAAATACAAAGTCTTCTTTCTCGTTTGTAAGTCATTAGTTATCTATGGATAAGATTGAAAAAGCGCTGAAGCGACTAAGTGAGAAAGAGCGAGAATGGGTGCGGGCTATGCTGATACAGATCCAATCAAGCAACTACGAAGGTTTGAATGTTAAAAAATTAAAAGGGCGTGATGATATTTATCGTGCGAGAAAAGGAGATATTAGAATTGTGTATCGACAAACAGAAGGAAAGATTTTTATTTTAACGATAGAGAGGCGAAATGAGAAAACGTATTCATAGTGAAAGTATATGAAATACGACATTTATTTTCATAATGATTTTGACGGGAGGGCCGCATCGGCGGTGATGCTCGATTTTTTGCGGCGACGCGGAGATGCGATAGCTCATTTTACGCCGGTAAATTATGAGTTACAGCAACAATGGAGGAGGTTCGATTTTTTTGAACGGCATAAATTGTTTAAAGGAAAACGGTACCCAGCGATTGTAGTTGATTTTCTTTACCATCCGAGAGCGGCGATATGGTTTGATCATCATCCAACGACATTTGGCGCGTATCCTGGCACTGGGCGGATGTTTCTTGACGAAAAGTTTCGTATTGGAAATGGAGGCGAACTTCAAAATTGGGATTTTTCCTACAAATCATGTTGTAGGCAGGCGCTTGAAGAATTGAAAAGGCATTTTGGATATAAGCCGCCGAAGCATATTATGGAACTGGCGAAATGGCTAGACGTGATCGACAACGCGCAATATAAATCGCCACATCAACCTATAGACATGAAAGAACCTGCGCTAAAACTTGATTGGTATATCGAGGCGACGGCGCATAGCAAGAGAGAGGCTAAGAAAATGATAATTTTGCTTGCCGAAAAGCCAATGGCGAAAATCGCGGCGATGCCGCGTGTTGCGCAAGTTCTAAAAAAAGTTCGCAAGAAAATAAAAATCAGCTTGGATTATTATAAAAAATATGCGCATGTTCGAGGGCGCATTATGGTAGCAGATCTTACATCCGGAAAATACATGCGGCTCCGCTTCGCGCCATATTACTTGCATCCGCGGTTGCACTACGCAATGAGTTTTTTAAAACAGGGAAAATTATTTCGTTTGGGATGGGGGTCTAATCCGTGGCATCGGCCGAAAGATGGAATCCGTATCGGCGAATTCTTACGTCGTTATGGCGGCGGAGGGCACGCGGTTGCGGGAGGGGCAGAGTTCAAATCGCGGCGCGCGGTTCTCGATGCAGTCGAGGAGATTGTTACATATGTGAATAGAAAATAGCCAATAGGAAATT
>JBBTYG010000098.1:0-2191 GCA_038061855.1 Patescibacteria group bacterium
ATCTTGTCTTGATGGGTTCGTATGGATTTGGCTTGGGGCGGCTGATGGGAACGGTGGTAGAGCTGTATCATGATGAAGCGGGAATACGATGGCCCAAGTCGATAGCGCCATATTCGATTCATCTTTTGGAGCTCAACGACGCGAAAGGGGAGCAGCTCTATGTCTCTTTACAGAGGGAAGGCATTCAGGTACTTTATGACGATAGAGACATGTCCGCCGGCCAGAAACTCGTCGAATCGGATCTTATCGGAATTCCATGGCGGCTGGCCGTAAGTCCAAAGCTTGGCGGCGGAAAAGTCGAATTGAAACAACGCGGGGAAGAAAGAACAGAAATTATTGCCGCACAAGTTCCTGAAATATTAAAACGGATTGCCGCGTAAAATTTGGAGATTGCATCAATGAAATTTCTAGATAATATTTTTAAGGATATTGGAATTGATCTCGGTACGGCGAATTCTATCGTGTATCTTAAGGGCCGCGGGATAGTCATCAACGAGCCCACGGTTGCGGCGATAAATACCAAAATAAATAAAATCATCGCGGTTGGCGAGGAAGCGAAAAAAATGATCGGGCGGACGCCTGCGCATATTAATGTCGTTCGGCCTCTTATAAACGGCGTCATCTCCGATTTCGAAATGACACAGGAATTTCTGCGCGAGCTATTACTGCGATTGCGTACAAACCGTATTTTGATGAGCTATAGGCGCGCCGTGCTTTCGATACCAAACGATCTTACAGAAGTAGAAAGAAAGTCTGTTGAAGATGCGGCGGTAAATACCGGCTGTTCGCACGTGTTTCTTGCGGAATCGCCGATCGCGGCCGCTCTTGGCGCTGGCCTTCCGATTACTGAGCCGACGGCAAGTTTGATTGTAGATATCGGCGGGGGAACGACAGATATCGCGGTGATTTCTTTAGGAGGAACCGTGGTTTCTAAGACGCTCAAAATTGCCGGTGACAAATTCAACGAAGACATTTCGCGTTTTGTTCGGGACGAATTTCGCTTGGCGATAGGGGAATCCACGGCGGAGTTCGCAAAAATTTCCGTCGGTTCCGCTCTGCCAGCGAGCGAAAAACTAGACGCGCCGATTCGGGGACGTGATTTTGCAACAGGCCTTCCCCGCGAAGTTATAATTAAGGACAGTCACGTTCGGGCCGCTTTGAGTAGGTCGCTTGTCGCGATTGTAGAATCTATTCATGAGGTCATCGAAACAACGCCGCCGGAATTAGTCGGAGATGTTTTAAATCGCGGGATTTATTTGTGCGGCGGAGGAGCTTTGCTTCGAGGTATCGGAGAGCTCATCAATAAAGAAATTTGCGTTCCAGTGCGCATTGTTGAAGATCCGCTTACCTGCGTAATTCGAGGCCTTGGGAACATCGTGGAAGAGTTCGATTTGTACAAAGGTTTATTAAGCGCCTCTCCTAAACCGCTTGCTATTAATTTGTGAGGATGAATCCCGTTATAGATGATCTATCATGAAATCAAACAGACACGTTGCAATCACGTTAATGCTTCAATCGCAGGTCTGGCTTTATGTGCACGGAAACGCTCGCGTTTCCTATCTCTAACGGGATGAAAAAAGGGTTTGTTTTTTTATTCATTCTTGTCTTAATTTCTGGGTTTCTCTTCGCTTTCAAGCAAATGTACGGGTTTCGTTTGCGCGCGATATTTGCGCCTCCGCCTTCTATGCCTGATGAGGCATTCGCCCTAAGAGCTGAGAACGAGAAACTAAGAGCTGACATTGCGGAACTCCAAAACATCAAATCGCAGATTTCGCAAAAACCAAGTGGTGGCATCGGGGCAATCGTGTATTCCAGATATCCGTTGAATTTCAAAAGTGAATTACTTGTAAACGCCGGAGCCAGAGAGAAAATTTCAAAAAACAACGCAGTCACGTTCGGCGGAATGCTTATCGGGAAGATAAGCGAGGTATTTGAAGAAACTTCGCTTGTGCAAACGATATACGACGAAAGATTCCAGCTCGCTGTTCGGATTGGAAAAGACGGTGCCCAAGCGCTTCTTCGAGGAGGCTCCTTTCCAATACTTGATCTGATTTCATCGACTGAAACAATTAAAACTGGTGATATCGTGTATTCAGCCGGGGAGAGTTTTCCGTACGGACTTCCGATAGCGGAAATAAAAGACATCCGCGTCTCAGATGACAAACTTTTTCAAGATTCAACACTTAAAATT
>JBBTYG010000099.1:0-1926 GCA_038061855.1 Patescibacteria group bacterium
TTGAGTTTTAGCCTTGCGGCCGTACTTCCCAGGCGGCCTGTTTAACGCGTTAGCTCCGCCGCTCCGAGGGTCGATACTCGAAACAGCAAACAGGCATCGTTTAGGGCGTGGACTACAAGGGTCATCTTGTAGATTCATTTCCGCACAACTCAATGTGCGGATCCGTATTACTACGGAGATCGGACTATATCATTTTCTGAAATGACTTGTATCGAGATTTTTTCTCTTCAACAAGTTTTGAAACTAATCCTTCTTGGAATTTAGTATTCTTAACGATTTCAGAAATCCAGCGTTGTTGTAATTGGGAATCTTTATAAAGAAGAATTGCTTTGTATAGCATTGATGCTACGGGTATGTGCGGTAGAATAATCAGCAAGAACTTTTTAAGCTCTTCCGATGAGCGAAACCAGAGGCGATAATATTCTTTTATCACTCCGTCGCGTTCTCTTTTTATCTTGCCTATTGCCACTCTAACCTTCCAAACCTTCAGAAGATATTGAGCTAAAATCTTTTGCTCTTCTAGGGTGAAGGGATCAGTGCATAAGACAGCCTTCCGGCCATTGCCGATGATCGAACCGTCATCTAACCACCATACTGTTAGGGAAAGGGGGGTTAAAAGATTTAGCCATCTCCTTTTTATAACCAGTTTGTTGTGGTGATACGTGAGCTTATGAATTTCTGTGAGGGATTCGAGCGCTAAGCTTTGAAAGCGAAGCATTTCTCCTCCCAAACCATTTGGTTCTTGCTTCCACCAACATGATTCGCTGCAGATTTCTTTAAGCTTTTCAACTTTCCAGAAAAAATAATCTTTCTGAGTTATTGAATGACGAAACGATAAACGTGCATTCTTATAGGGCTTATGGATTTTTAACGATCCATCGCCCAACAACATACCCAGCATGATTTCTCTACATTGATCCGACAAAAATGATTTGTTCATTTTCTATCTTCTTATTTACATAGTCTCTACGGGGTCAATATCTCATCTTTCGACAAGACTGACTTCCCTCGGGATCACCCGCCGACTAGACGGACTTCCCCGATATAGCTAGATGCACACTCCAGCGTCGCCGCCGGAGGGGACACCATTTAACTTGATTCTTCCACGGGTATGAAAGAATCGCGTAAGGATTTATCTACAATTTTGTTACGCGTAACAATCAGCTAATTGCAAATTGCGAATAGCTAATAGTTACTACTTGCACACTTTATTGAGAGAGCCAAAGTTATTATTCTTGGCCCGAGATTAAATTGGTGGAGGTAACGGGAATCGAACCCGTAGGAGAAGTACACATGACTTACGTTTACCCGAGCTTATCTAGAAAGCTCGGCATAAATCATTTTCCATTCCTTCCGGATTGCTCCTACCCCCACGCAAAAACTCTCAATAAAGTGTGCAAGCTGGTGCGGGCATTTCTGCCGCACTCTGCATATCGCTATGCAGTTCGGACTATATCATACGCTCGCTCCGCGAGCTTAAGTTAAAATTTAAATCTCAAAATTCAAAAGTTTTAACCTTTAAGTTTTGAGTTTTGACTTAAGCAAGCTCCGCTTGCGTCTCGGCGTATAGTCTCTGAGGGATCGTCCGACGACTTCCCTGCTGATTGACCGTTGACTCGCCAAAGTTTTAACGATGGCGGTCGCACCGAACAAATTTTCACTCCACACTCATGGAGTATTGTCGGATACTCGGACTTTCCAGCATATAGCTCCCTCTGCGCTTACGCGCATTCGGGATCTCCTCCCGATGCTTCATCGGGATTCGACAAGTTTTCTTTAGTTTTTCTCACGCGCGAAGTGATGGAGGCGACGAGACAGACTGAATGCAGTCGTCATCGTCGCCCATCGGCTCAAATGAAGCTCGAAACGCGTCGAGCATTCAACAGGAGCCGGAACCGGAGGGATTACACCCTACTCGGTGTTGTC
>JBBTYG010000100.1:0-3863 GCA_038061855.1 Patescibacteria group bacterium
TGGAAGCGGAGGGAGAAGCCGCATTTTATGGACCAAAAGTAGATTTTCAAATCAAAAGCGTAGTAGGACGAGAAGAAACCGCCTCAACCAACCAACTCGATTTTTTGGCTACAACGCGTTTTGACCTTGTATACACCGATAAAGATGGAAAAGATAAACCGCTGTATGTAATCCATCGCTCGCCTCTCGGATCGCACGAACGCTTCATCGCGTTTCTCATTGAGCACTTCGCCGGAGCGTTCCCCCTCTGGCTTGCTCCAGTGCAGATAGAAATTATTCCAGTAAGCGAAAAATTCGAGGCGTACGGGGAAAAGGTGAAAGGCGCGCTTAAAAAAGAAGGTATCCGAACCGAGATGAAGCCGTCGGATGAAACGCTCGGCAAACGGATCCGAGAGGCTGAGATGATGAAAATCCCCTATGTACTTGTTGTCGGCGAAAAAGAAGAAAAAAACAAAACAGTGAATGTGCGCCACTATAAACGCGGCCAAGAAGGAGAATTAAGCATGGACTTTCTCGTTAAGAAGCTTTCGGAAGAAATAGAAAAGAAAATTACATAAAAGGACATTTATGAGAAACGTGGAAAGCTTGCCAAATGGCTCTCTTGGCAAGCCAAAACTTTTAGTTATTGTCGGCCCAACCGCAAGCGGGAAAACGGCATTAGCCATTGAGCTCGCTAAGAAATTCGGTGGCGAAATAGTTTCTGCGGATTCCCGCCAAATTTATCGCGGCATGGATATAGGAACGGCAAAGCCGCCATTTTCGCCTGCGAGTCGGCGAGTAGATGCGAAAATGAGCGTCCCGAATGACAGAAGTCGCTTCGGGATCCAGTACCTACCACATAGCATTCCTCACCATCTCATAGATATCAAAGATCCCGACGAAGATTATACGGTTGCCGACTATAAACGCGATGCCATCAAAGCAATCCGAGGAATTTTAAATATAGGCAAGCTGCCAATTCTCGTCGGCGGGACGGGGCTTTATGTGAAAGCCGTTGTAGAAAATCTCGATATTCCGAAGGTGAAGGAAAATCCCTCGTTGCGAAACGAACTTGAAGCCGATCTTAAAATCAGCGGTTTGGATTTTCTATTTAGAAGGCTCATCGCGCTCGATCCTGAGGCCGCTTATATAATTGATCCGAAGAACCCCAGACGGGTTATCCGCGCGCTCGAAGTCGCCATTACAACGGGAAAACCTTTTACCGCGCAACGGAAAAAGAATAGCCCGTTATTTGATGCGCGGATTATTGGAATAAAAGTCCGCGCTAAAACAATTAGGGAAAGAATTGATGATCGAGCAGACGAAATGATTCATCAGGGACTCGTGGAGGAAGTTAGGAATCTATACAAAAAATATGGTCGCGTGAAAGCCCTCGAAGCCATCGGCTATCGGGAGATAATCGACTATATCGGCGGGAAAAGTTCTCTCGATGAAGCCGTGAAAAATATTAAAACTAACACCTGGCATTACGCAAAGCGGCAAATAACGTGGTTCAAAAAAGATAAAAATACTCTATGGATCGACGCCCAAAATGCCGTCGAAACTATTTCAGCAATTTCAGAAGAATTTCTTTGAGTATTTCCGGATTCCCTTTCCCTTTGAGCTTCGCCATGGATTTTCCGATCAAAAACTGCAAGCTGGCAGTTTTGCCCTTTCTATAGTCTTCGACAGCGTTTGGGTTTTCCTGAAGTATAAGTTGCGCTATTGTTTCAAGCTCTATAGAATCGGAAATCGCGTACATACTCTCGTCGGCTAGAATGTCTTCCGGATCCTCGTCGCGCATAAACATTTTAGCAAGCATATCTTTCGCCTGGCGGCTCGTAAGCTTGCCAGATTCAATGAGAAACACGAGATGCGCCAAATGTTCCGGATTCACTTTTGTATCTTGCAAAATAATCCCGCGCTCGTTTACTAAACCTCGGATGTCGCTAGTAAGATAATTAAACAGCGTAAGCACCGAAGCCATCGGATTTTTTCCTTTAAGTTCGCTCACAGCTTCTTCGAAATAATTCGCGAGAGCCGGTTCGCCGACGATCGTAGCTGCCTGTATTTCATTCAATCCGTATTCATTAGCGAACCGTTCGCGTTTTTCCGCAGGAAGCTCAGGTAACCCATTTTTGAGTTTTTCCAAATCAAAAAAAGATGTTTCGAACGGTGGCAAATCCGGTTCCGGGAAATAACGGTAATCATGCGCATCTTCCTTTGTTCGCTGAACTACCGATTTTTGTTTTGCCTCATCCCAGCCGCGCGTTTCCTGCGAAATCACTCCACCGGCTTCCAATACCTCCTCATGACGTTTCAGTTCATACCGAACGGCGTCTTCCATGGCACGGAACGAATTTATATTCTTAAGTTCAACCCTATCATTTAACGGGACTTCTTTTGAGCCATCTCCACTAAAAATCCAAAGTGATACTCCTGATTTAGGTTCCTCTTTAAATTTCCACCGCGGATCTTGAATACTAACATTCGCCTCCACGCGCATTTGACCCAATTCCATATCGGCGTCGGAAACGTTTAAATATCGCAGTATAAGCTGCAACTCCCGAGCGAATGCGGATGCCTGCTCCGGACTTGTTATGTCCGGCTCTGTTACCAGTTCCATAAGCGGCACTCCTGCTCTATTAAAATCGACTAAGCTTGATTCATGGCCCTTGACTCTTGACTCATGAAGAAGCCGTCCCGTATCCTCTTCTAAATGTATGCGCCGTATACGCACGCCTTGCAACATGCCGCCAAAAACGAGCGGCTGATCATACTGCGAAATCTGATATCCCTTCGGCAAATCCGGATAAAAATAATTCTTTCGATCAAATTTGCTTACGGGATTAATCTTTCCGCCAAGCGCCAGCCCAACGCGGATCACATGCTCAACTGCCTGTTTGTTTATCGTTGGCAACGTTCCCGGATGAGCCAGGCATACCGGGCAGACATTCTGATTCGGCCGCGTTTCATTCGGATCGTTTTTCGAATCGCAAAACATCTTGCTCTTAGTCTTAAGCTCTGCGTGTATTTCCAATCCAATGGTTGGGGCATACTTCATCATGTTTTTGGATATTGTTCACTCGATTATACATGAAATCTCCTTGTTAAAACAAATTAAAAGGCCAGCGCGCGTTTGCGCACCGGCCCGTTGCGCCCATTCAAGGGCTTACTCTCCGAAATGGTGGAAATAGCATTGCTCGTCTCCGAGCCTCGCCAAAAGGAATGGGTCTTCGTAGAAATAGACCACATCGATCTTCGCTTCGGGAAGCTGATCCAAAATCATTTGAGCCGAGGCGACTCCTTTGGTAGGAACCTCCGGAAGACGTCCGAACGCCTGCCAATCCGCTAGCTGGATCGACATCCACGCGGTCATCTCATTGTATGAAGCTACCGCCTCTTGGAAGTTCCTCCATCCCCAGCCACCTTCGTCAATCTCGCACTCTGCCCGCTCCACGCAGTATCGCTCCCTGTATTCCTCCTGGAACTTCTCAACCCACACGCGATCAAGCGTCTTGACGCCCGCAAGGCGAATCGAGCGCGCCAATGGTTTTTCCGTCTGCTCTGGCGGCAGCAAAATCTGCGAATGCCGCCGTGCCATCGGCAAAACGACAAGTGGTAACTTTTCGAAACGAGTATGATCGCCCAAGTTGCACACGCCAAGTCCATGGTCTGAATCCCTCGCCAACACAGGAAAATTTCTTCCCACTCCAGCTCCCGCGCATGTTCGATGTGGATAAGTCGCTGTCATGCGATGAGCAGCGGGAAGCCCATTGCTAACCAGGTTAGTCGTCTCGTTCATAACTTTTTCCTCTCAGTTAGTCTGCAGTTTTTATCTATCAACGGGGTAACGGCAATAACCGGCCCCTTGCTGTTACTAT
>JBBTYG010000101.1:0-1716 GCA_038061855.1 Patescibacteria group bacterium
GTAGCCCCAGTGCGCGATGTCCACATTCGGGTAGATGAACATCTTCACGCCCATGTCGCGCAGAGTTTTAATCGCCTCGCGTGATTCTTCGCGAATAACGTCGGCGAGCGCCATCGCACCGATTGTTTCACCATCCTTTATGACAACGATTATAGTCTTCCCCTGCCCCGCAAGCGTATCGGTCTCCGCTTTTATTCTGCCGGCAGGAGCCAATCTACGCTCCTCCGCAAGCGATACGCTGCCGACAAACACTTCCGCTCCGCCAATTTCCACCTTCACGCCCTTCCCAGGAATCCTCTGAAAATTTTTTGTTTCCAGAATTTTGATGTTTCTCTTTTTGGCTTCATCTACCATCGCCTTCGCAAGCGGATGTTCAGAGTGGTTGTTCGCAGAAGCGGCATATTGCAATACGTCCGTCTCACTCCACGGGACATTAGGAACGATTCGGTCAATGCCGAATTCCCCGCGAGTCAATGTCCCCGTTTTATCAAACAGAACAATGTCTATATTGCGTGCCGCCTCAAGGGCAAGACGCTGTTTTATCAAAAAACCATTCCTAGCCGCTTTCGTCGTTGAGATTGATGCGACAAGCGGAATCGCGAGGCCCAGAGCGTGCGGGCAAGCGATGACAAGAACCGCCACCATTCGGTTTATAGCAAACGCAGCATCAGATAATACAAGCCACGTTGCAAGCGTGATCCCGCCGGTTACCACGGCAATTATCGTAAGATAATACGCGGCTCTATCTGAAAGTATTTGAAGCCGCGATTTCGAACTCTGGGCTTCGGCGACAAGCCGCATGACGCCGGCCAAAAAGGTTTCGCTGCCAATCTTTGTTACCAGCACTTTGAGCGAACCGTCGCCATTTGTTGTGCCGGCTATAACCGCGCTGTTTTCTTTTTTGGACACCGGTTTTGACTCACCCGTGGCTACGGATTCGTTAACATCCGAGATTCCCTCTCTAACTATTCCGTCGGCCGGAATTCTGCCTCCAGGCTTCACCAGAACAATATCATCTTTTCTTAGTTCCGAGAGCGGAATGATTTCCGTTTTCCCGTTTCTGATTACTTCCGCCTGATCCGGCAACAATTTTGAAAGTTCTTTGAGAGCGCTCTGGGCGCCGGAGACAGCTCGCATTTCCAGCCAGTGCCCAAGTAGCATGATAGTGATCAGCGTGGCAAGTTCCCAAAACAAAGTATCTTTGCCGCCGAGGAAAATTACCGCGACACTATAAAGATATGCAACCGAAATCGCTAATGCGATCAGCGTCATCATGCCGGGAAGTTTTGCTTTTAGTTCTCTGTAGGCGGAAGTGATAAATACGGATCCGCCATAAAAGAAAATGACTGATGCCAATACAAACGGCACGTATACGGAACCGGGAAACGCCGGGGCTTGGTAATTGATAAGCTTCTGAGCGATATCGGAATACGCGACTATGGGTATGGACAGCGCCAGGCTCGTCCAAAATTTCGCTTTGAAAATGTTCGTGGAGTGCCCGGCGTGTTTGTCGTGTTCTTCATGGCCAGATACTTTTGTTTTTGGGCTTGCTGGCACTAAATTCATTCCGCATTCCGGACACAGCCCAGATTTTTCCGAAACAATCTCCGGATGCATCGGGCAGGTATACACCTTAGCACCTTTATTTAAATTGTGATTATGAATATTCATACAATTTATTATAAGTTCCACGTAAATGACCTTTCCGGAACGCCG
>JBBTYG010000102.1:0-3583 GCA_038061855.1 Patescibacteria group bacterium
TAAAGCAAAAAATTTTGGGAACCGGTCTTGGACTCTACATTGCTAGGAAAATCATTGAGGCTCACGGAGGAAAAATATGGGCAGAGTCGGACGGGGAGGGGAAAGGGAGTCGGTTTTATGTCGAGTTGCGCACGGTATAAATACATGAATGATTGTATATTCTGTAAAATCGTAAAAGGCGAGGCTCCGTCTCACAAAATTTGGGAGGATGACAAACCTCTTGCGTTCCTCTCGATTTTTCCTAATACGGAAGGTTTTTCGGTGGTTATCACAAAGAAGCATTACCCAAGTTATGCCTTCAATACTTCGGATGAGATACTCGCGGATCTTGTGCTTGCTGCCAAAAAAGTTGCGAAGCGGATTGACGCAAAATTGCCCGATGTAGGGCGAACCGGGATGATTTTCGAAGGGTTCGGGGTTGATCATCTCCATGCGAAACTGTTCCCGATGCACGGGACTGCGGATATCAAAAAATGGAAGCCAGCCAGATCGAATGTGGATGCATATTTTGAAAAATATGAAGGCTATATTTCTTCGCACGACGGGAAACGCGCGGACGACGCGAAATTAGCCGCGCTCGCGAAGAAAATCAGGGAATAATTGTCCGTGGCGGAAATTGACAACCCACGCAGTTCTTTTATGATAGCCGCCTAGGCATTTTATTGAACATATGAAAACGCGAGTTGTGATTTTGGCGGCAGGAAAGAGCAAAAGAATGGGCGCGGATATTCCTAAGGTGTTGTTGCCAATAGGAGAGCGGCCTATGATTTTTCATCTTTTAGAGATGGTGGAAAAAACCGGAATCGATCCGCGGCCGGTGATCGTTATCGGAAACGGGGCCGAGAGCGTACGGCACATGCTCGACAGCAAATATGAATATGTGGTACAAGATAAACAGCTTGGAACCGGCCACGCGGTCTTGTGCGCAGAAAAAGCGCTTCGCGGGAAGGCGGATGCTATCGTTGTATTGTATGGAGATCATCCCTGTATTCAGGCGGAGACGCTACGAAAACTTATATCGCTTTACGAGAAGGACCAGCCGGAGATAACGATGGCGACGACAATGGTGGATGACTTCGAAGACTGGAGGAAACCGCTGTATGATTTCGGAAGAATAGTGCGGAATTCAAAAGGGGAGATAAAGGCTAACGTTGAGAAAAAAGACGCAACTCCGGAACAACTTGCCATTCGCGAACTCAATCCGTCATTTTTTTGCTTTAAGGCGGAGTGGCTTTGGGAGAATTTGAAAAAAATCGGAAATGAAAACTCGCAAAAAGAATACTATCTTACGGATCTCGTGCGGATTGCCATTGACCAAGGGAAGCGGGTGCTTACGGTGGATGTCAATCCGCTTGAGACACTAGGCGTCAATACGCCGGAACATCTCGAGCTTGTGCGAAAACTCGTCCGTTAACAATTAACTAAAGATCGGAGGCGTTTTTATGGCGAAAATTGCAGGAGTGGTATGCGCCGCTGGCTATAGCATGATAGGTTGTTTACCGAAAGTGCTTCAACCTGTCGCTGGCGTGCCGATGGTTTGCCGAGTAGTGAGGGCTTTGCGTCATGGAGGACTCGATCCGCGCATGGTAGCGGTGGTGGTTAATCCGTCGTCTGGACCGCAGATTTGCAGCGCTCTAGAAAGGCATTCTTGCGGAGACTGTATTCGAGTCGTTCAGCCGGATCGGCGCGGCTCGGCGGATGCTGCGCTTCGGGCGTTACCGTATTTGCGAGAGCATGGCGCGGATTCGTTCATTCTGGCATACGCGGATATGCCGTTGTGGCGACCGGAAACCATCTCGCGTCTCGTCTCAGAACATCAGGCGGGAGATGACGTAGTTACCATGTTGACAGTGCCTATCACATCAGAAATGCCAAAAGGGCTGATGCGTTACGGGCATGTTCTCCGAGATAAATCAGGCGGTATTGTTGACATCGCGGAACCAGGGGAAGTCGGTTCAGGAGAACTTTCAGAGGCGGATACCGTGAATCCGTCGCTGTGGGCATGGGAGATTGAGTGGTTTTTGGAACACGCGGAGATCACTCCGCCTTTTCCAAAAAGGGATGGGCGTTCTCCTGAACTACGGATTCCTCCGCTTGTCGCGCTCGCATATCGAGAGGGGGCGCTCATCAAAGAGTTGTCACTCGAAGATCCGAGCGAAGCGCTCGGCGTCAATACAGCCGAAGAGCTAGACATCGTTCGGGAAATTGCGGAAAGCCGTAGTTCGGCGGTTCTCTCGGTACTTGTCGAGACGTGAGAATCGTGAGAAGAGAAAAAACACAGGGCGTGTTGCGAATGCAATGCGCCTTGATTCTTTTTAAGAATACTGACATAGTATTGACTGCGGTTTCGAAGTAACAAGTTAACAATCCCAAACCGAAAGATGTTATGACACTGAACAAAGAAACTTTACTGGAAAAGGTTCACAGCGCTCGAGCTGGCGGACGCGAGATCGACAGGCGTTTTGGAGAGGTAATCGTTACCTATCTTGGCGACAAAGTTTTAGTGCAGTTCGCGTCCGCGGCGCCTCCGGGTTCCCAGGAATCCATCGACTATTTTCTGGCCGAAGCGATGGGGATCACTTTTCCTGGAACGACGTTCGTTCTGCGCCGGTTTGAGTTCAAAGATGAAATAGTTCTGGATGTTTACAACGTGGACCGGTCGCGCGCTGTTCAATATCCATCAATCGTTGCAGTCGGCGACAGTGAACAAATTCCAATTCCTGCTGGCGTGTAGCCGATTCAGGAAAAAAATCACAGAGGGCGTGTCGTGAAGCGGCACGCCATTTCTTTTTCACATAAACCTTTACGATCGCTATCGCGCTAGAACTTCTTATCGCAATCTGCTATTTTGTTTTCTTCGCCCGAACTTTTTTTGTCTTTGGAATCGTGACAGCTTTCGCTCTTCGAGTCTTGAACTTCTCAACGCGGCCGGCGGTATCAATGAGTTTTTCCTCTCCGGTATAAAATGGGTGACAATTAGAGCAGATTTCAACTTTGATTTCCGGCTTAGTCGCGCCGACTTCAAAATGGTTGCCGCAGGCGCAGCGGACAATGGCTTTATCGTAATATGTTGGGTGGATGTCTTTCTTTGCCATGAAGAGTATTTTACATGTTGTCTAAAAAATGACAAGACCATAAAAAATGACAAGACCACCAGCGCGGGGCATGGTGGCCATGATGATTTCCGTCCGTTGCGCCATCAGTGTTTCGTAATTTTTCTTTTGCCCGTTTTGCTCGTAGGGCTTTCCAGTATGGTTGTGGTTGTCGTTGTTACAAAGACTCGCACGAGACTGAGGTTGTATTTGGCGTTTGCGGGATCTCGTACCAAAGATCGGAAAATACCAATACTTCTTTTTTCGTTTTTCGCGTTGACCCCAAAAGAATAATCGACGGGCGAGCGTCTTTTTTTTTCTGACGATTCGGTAGCTGGTGGCGTAACTAGTGGTGGATGTGCTTTTCATTTCGTTCTCGCTTTCATTTAAGTTTTCTTGAGTGCTGCGGGTATTATCCTCGAGGAATATTATAAAGTCAATAAAATCCTTACACTTAAAGGGTTGAAACATTGACGGCCGCGTTCTTGACA
>JBBTYG010000103.1:0-1915 GCA_038061855.1 Patescibacteria group bacterium
GTCCGTGGCTGTACATGCAGTCCTCCGAACTATTGCCATTGAAACACAGGTAGCAGTTCTTGGGTTCCGTAAAATTATTGCTGTAATCGCTCCGCACGCCGTTTACCACGTTGAGATTTTTGAGCGGCACCTTGTGAAGCAACTCGTTGAACTGTTCGAAAAACGGCCAGCTGAAATCATACTCTTGGCCATACTCGAGCGGATCCCACTTATCAGTCAGCCACACCTCTTTTTCATAGACTTTGTAGCCGGAATCGGGACTGCCCATAGACCTGTCCGCCGAAACTTTAGTGTCGGCGGAAGCTCCGGCGGAGGCGGGCGCATACATGCTAAAAATATCTTTCCCGCTAAAATCGCTTTTGCGCTTATATAAAATCCGCTCATTCCGGAACGCCATCCGTCGCTGTGCCCGACACAACCAACAAAACGTCGGCGGAGGGACAGAAATCTTGGCATAGAAATTCAGATCATCACCCGTTATATCAAACTCTGCACCGCAATTTTGACAGGTTTTATTTTCTAGACTCATATTCTATATATTCGTGCGAAAGAGGAAATTATGCAAAACGCCTTCAAAGCAAGTTTGATTTCATCAAAATAAGAACTAATTCTTGTTAATTGGCTACCATCGTAAGAATGACACCGGCAACCGCTACAACAAGAGATACATAAGCAACAAAGCGCAGAGTTTTATTATTAGTTTCTTCTTTGAAGTTGTGAATTCTGTTTTCGATATCCCGTCGCAAGTTTCTCAAGGTTCCTCTTTGAGCGTCGAGGTTAGAAGCGTGAATCGAAAATAAGTTGCGTTCTTCTAGAGTTGGCTGACGCGTATGTCCAGGAGTTTCAGTTATTACATTTGCTACTGCCAAAGACTCTACCCAAAGTCCCGCATCCTTATCATATTCTAGAAAATCGTCGTCTGTATCAAAAAACCTCGTTTCATATTTTGAGAGTTTTTTTCGATTCCCAAACACTTTCGGTTTAAACTTGCGAAGATCTTTCAAAAGAGCAATAGAGTTCTCCCTAATCCCGTTACCCTCATGGATAAAGTCGAGTAGTTGCTGTACTAGGTCTTTTAATGTCCCTGTTTTTTGCGGTTGCGGCATTGCTTTGAAAGTCTATCAGGACGAGAGGTTAACGCATGGGAAGGACCGAGTGCATTGGTTGCAGTGGTATGTTGCAGTGGTATATGGGGCATTAATAATCCTTAGAAAAAAACCCAACCAGACAATACTCTGTAAGCGATATAATAAACTAAAGCAATAACTATAAAAAATCCCACGCAGTAAAATAAAAAACCAATCAAATATTGATTTCGTTCCACTTTTTTTAGGTAAAAAAACATTGCTAAAAAAAGATAGCCAAAAATTAAATAAGGTAACGCAAGAATAAAATTGCTAAAAAAAGTGCCCTCCAAATATTCTCCTATAAGTCGAGATTCCCCAATAATAAAATATGGAAGAAAGATAAAAATTAAATTAATAATCGATCCCCATAGAAAACCCGCAACAGAATAGCTTTTAAAAAATTGGGTCAATTTATTCATTGATTACTATTTTTTCATCGACACATCAACAACATACATTTTCCCATCATTTAATTTCGCTTGCAATTGCCACGTACCAACCGTCATTGCTGAAGTTCCAATGTTGAATATGTACTGATTCGCTATTGCATCATACCTGAATTGATTTCCAGCATCAGCTTTCGAGGTCGAGAGCGCAACCACTTGCGTACCCTCGATTCCGCTCGATGCCTTCGCAACAAAAAGATTTGCCACGGCGTTTGTGATAAATGCACCGTTCGCATCTTTAAGCTGGAACTTCACCGGAATCGTACTCCCCTGCTTATATACGCCAGACCCGTCGGGCTTTATTGGAGGCATAAACCCTCCAAAATTATACACCACATTGAA
>JBBTYG010000104.1:0-3660 GCA_038061855.1 Patescibacteria group bacterium
TTTTCATGGTGAGGCGATGACCTCACCGAGTGCAATATGTATCTGGCCTTATGCAAATTGCAAAAACTCAAATCAACCCGCTATACCGCAGAAAAGAAAAGTGATTTAAAATTGAACCATGCACATCCCCGGACGCAAGAAAATTAGCGCCCGAATTCCCGACGACGGACCGGTATATCTGACGCACGACGGACATAAGCGTCTCACTGACGAACTTGCGCGCCTCACGATTGAACTCCCAACGCTCGCTCTTGAAGCGCAGCGTACTGCGGCATACGGCGATAGATCAGAAAACGCAGAGTATAAAGAAGCGAAATCAATGCTCCGTCGCGTACAACGACGCATTTGGAATATCGAAGACCGGCTCAAACGTTCAGAGATGATTCCGATCGGAAAAAACTCAACCGGAAAAATCGCGCTTGGATCAACGGTTGTTCTTGAATCAGACACAAACACACGTACGACGTATCAAATACTCGGTCCGCATGAAACCAACCCGGTGAAAGGGCGAATTTCCCACCTATCGCCCCTCGGCGCAACGCTTATCGGAAAAAAACAAGGAGAAATCGCAACCGTGCAAACGCCGAATGGATCTCACTCATACCTCATCCTTAAAGTCAGCTGATAGTGATATCGCCGCACTCCTAATCAAGGCTATTTCCCAAGACTATCTCCTTAACTTTCTCAAAACATTATACGCCCGATACAGCGAGGATCGGAGAGGAATGTCAATGTTCCCGATATAAGAAAATTCCTCGCCCCGAAATTGCTTTTTGAAATTGGTGAGCGACGGCCATCGGCGTTCGTCGATTCCTCCAATATCGTAATACCGCATGCCACGCTCTTTTGCCGCACGCATAGCGTTCCAATGCAAAAACGTAACTACTTTTGAATTCAAGTATTCGCTAAACGACGCTCCATACAAGTAAGTTGCCGTAGAACCGAAAAACAACACGACATGAATCGCGGCTAATATGTGGTTTTGATAACCGCAGAAAACACCTAGCGTTAAAACATTCGGGTCCCTAATGCGAGCCGCCGATGGAATAATTCTAAGAAGAGAGCGCATATAAAAATCGTCGGGGTAAGCATTTTTCCCTCTATTTCGTCTTATGGTTTCTTTGATCATATCTTTAAACTTCATGTAGTCATCGCCCGTTATTTCCGTTTTCATAGTAGCTGTCACACCGCGTTTTTCCGCGCGCCCGATATTTGAACGCGTGGACGGATGAAATATTTTTAGAATCTCCTCTTCGGTTCTGTTATAAAGCGGAATGGCGATATTGTGGCGCGGCTGAATATAATATGAAGGAAAATGAAATCCGGTCTGTTGCGGCACAGAGACGGACATCAACAAAGGCGGCTCGAGGCGCATAAATACAAAATGCGGGAATGCTCCAAGCGCCCACTTTTTAATTGCTTGCAATGTTTTAACAATTTCCTCTTCCGTGACATTCCCGGAGATTACCGGCCCCCGCGGAATATATCCGTACGAAAATCCGAAAGGTAATAAATAGTGAACGAGCGTGAACGCGGCTACAGGAACATTGCCATCAATCACGAAATAACGCCCTATCCTCCTGCCAAGCATTTTTTGAAATTCCCCCCATTGCCACGCCTGCATAAAAGCGCCTACCGGCGGATAGTTTTCTCTTACGAACGCATTCCACTCTTTTTCCCGATCGTATGCAACTTCTACGATTTTCATTTACTCGATATTGTTAAATTGAACGACGGTTCCCGTTGAAATGCCTTTTTTCTTGGCGAATCCAGCATTCACCTCAAGTACATAGCGCACGGGCTGTGGCGCAGTGTAAAAACGCGGATTTTCCGGATCAAACTCGTTTGAAACGTCGGCTGCAATTCCTGAAATTTTTTTATCCGCGCCAATCCAAATGATATCTATTGGAAAATACATGTCTGGCATCCAAAAGCGGTATATAGCCGGCTCTGAAAAAACGAAAAGCATGCCGCTCTTCGGGTCAAGCGACGGCATTCCTGAAAGCCCCTTCTTGACCGCACTAGTGCTACTTGCAATTTCAACCTGGATAGCAGTATCGCCTATTTTGACGAAAGGCGTTGTCGTGGCGCCTACACCTATTGTATCTTCAAAAAATGAAGAAAGGCTTTGTGGTAAAATCGAAACAGAATGTGGCATTCTAAAAACAAAAATTATGATCGCGAGCAACGCCGCGATCATAAAAACGTAATAGAATCTAAAACCAGTACGCTGCATGCACTATATATAATACCTCACTTTTGAAACGGATCGAAAATATACCTCGGATAACAAGAATAATTACCAAAACTTCCATGGCATGAGTTGATTTTCGACAGCTTGACAACAGTTTGCGATGAGATGTATAAAGGATATGTACTTGAGAAATCCGCCGCGGGCGGATTTTTTAAAAAGGCCGGTTGTCGAAAGTTATCAGTTAAAAGTTATTCAAACCATGCTCAATATAAAAGAACTATCTAGGGCGCTCAAACAAGTAGCAGAGGAAAAAGGCCTTGAAACGGAAAAGGTTCTTGAAGCGATTGAGTCTTCGATTGCCGCCGCTTATAAAAAAGAATACGGCGAGCGCGGCGAGATTGTTAAAGCGAAACTCGACCTAAAAACCGGAGCACTCATATTCTCGCGCATTAAAACGGTAGTGGACGAAACAACTGTTCGATTTGTTGAAGAAAAATCGGAAGATGAAAAAAATATAAGCGGAACCCAAGAAAAACCTCGACGCCATGATGCGCCACCCGGTGTAGGAGAACAGACCGAAATGCCAGTGCTTCCGCGCTACAACTCGGAACGACACATATTTTTAACCGAAGCGAAGGAAATCAACCCGCAAATAAAACTCGGAGATGAAATGACCTTTCCCCTTGAAACCCAGGAAGACTTCGGCAGAATTGCCGCCCAGACGGCAAAACAGGTTATTCTACAAAAACTCCGCGAATCGGAACGGGACTCCATACTCCGAGAATGGCACGACAAAGAAGGAACTATTGTAAGCGGCATCGTCCAGCGATTCGAGCGCGGCCATGTTTATGTAGACCTCGGGCGGACCGTAGGCGTCATGTTCGCGAACGAATCAATCCCCGGCGAGCATTACCGCTCCGGCGAACGGTTGAGGTTTCTGGTGCTTGCGGTTCAGGAGGACGCCCGCCTCCCCGGCATCATTCTTTCGCGGTCACATCCGAAATTCATCACCAAGCTCTTCGAAATGGAGGTTCCGGAACTTTCAGAGGGAGTTGTTGAAGTTAAAGCAATCGCGCGCGAGCCGGGCAACAGAACTAAGATTGCGGTACTCTCGAAAACCGAGGGTGTTGATCCCGTAGGAGCCTTGGTCGGCCAGCGCGGAACGCGAGTTATGGCTGTCAACAACGAACTTGGACAAGAAAAGATTGATATTATTGAATGGTCGGATGATCCGCAAAAATTCATCGGCAACTCGCTTTCTCCGGCAAAAGTTCTGGCGGTGGAGATTCTCCCCAGAAACAGGGCAATCGCAAAGGTTCCAGAAGATCAGCTTTCCCTGGCCATCGGAAGAGAGGGCCAGAACGTGCGGCTTGCGGCAAAGCTGACCGGCTGGAAAATCGACGTGAGAACTCACGAAGACAAGTGGGTGGCGACGGAGGATAAAGTTGCAGAAGAAAAGAAAGAAG
>JBBTYG010000105.1:0-3607 GCA_038061855.1 Patescibacteria group bacterium
AAAGAGCTGTATAAAAAGGAGATTGAACTAACTGATCTAAATTTAATAAATCCTTCTTATTTTCTTATTCGCGCGAATAAGAAAATAAGAAGGCATGAATTGAGAGTTTTGGCAAGAGTGCGATATCGGCAACCGCTTAGGGCGGCAAAAGTCATGGGTCAAGGGTCAGGGGTCAAGTTAATTTTTGCAAAGCCGCAGAAATTTGTCGCTCCCGGCCAGTCGGCGGTGTTTTACTCTAAAAGGGGGGAATTACTTGGCGGCGGGATAATTCTTTAGTTCGCTTTAGTAAATTTTCGAAGCGAATATAGGCTTGATTTTGTGATAAAATCTAAATCCAATGGATAAAGTTTTCGATCTCATTATCGTCGGCGCCGGGTCGTCGGCTTGGACTGCTGCCACGTTTTTGGCGCGCGCTGGAATTTCAACGCTTGTTACGGGGCTTGATGAACAGAGCGGACTTGCCGATGCCGCTGATGTGAAAAACTATCCTGGATTTCCTGAGGGGATTTCAGGACGGGTATTGCTTGACAATTTTATCGAGCAGGGTATGAAACAAGGCGCGGAATTTGTCCGCGAAGAGGTAGTGCATGCGGCCCTTCGGCAGGCTCAGGGCGAAAATTCCGGAGAATTTTCGAAAGATAGAATGTTTCTCGTGCGAACCGCATCGAGAAAGGAATTTTTTGCGAAGAATCTGATCCTCGCCCACGGGGCAAACTACATCAAAGCGAATCTCCCCGGGGAAAAACAATATGCAGGCAAAGGAGTGCATTATTGCGCGCTCTGCGACGGGCCGCTCTATAGAAACAAGGATATCGTTGTGCTAGGAAACGGAAATCTTGCCGCGGAAGAGGCAGTCGAGCTTTTGTCGTACGCAAAAAATGTTCAGATTGTTTCGCATAGCCCGAATGTCAATTTTTCTCCGGAGTACTCGGCTCTTCTTAAAGAAAAAAGTGTTCGCGTTGCCACTCGGCGCGTGAAGAAAATTTCGGGCGGAGATACGCGCGCGCATTCAATCACGCTTGATGACGGAAGCACGCTTTCGCTGGACGCGCTGTTTATTTCGTTTGGTGTTGCCTCGTCGCAGATATTTTCACAAAAACTCGGGCTCGTGCTCGCTGGCGATTTCATAAAAACCGACGAAAACATGCGGACAAGCGTAGACGGAATTTGGGCGGTCGGCATGGCGCGCGGTGGAGTGAATCAGATTGTAAAGTCCGTGGGCGACGGCGGGATTGCAGCCGTGGACGCAATAAAGAAAATCAAAGGACTGCCGAGCTATGTGGATCAGACGTAGATGTCGCTGAAAAGCTCTTTTTGGAGTTGGATATTTTTTCTGCTGAAAAAATTCCTCTGCCTCGCACCGCCGTGCTCCGGATGACTCCAGAAAGAGCTTTTCAGCTTGTTGGAAGGAAGGAAGTTGGGTATATTAACTGCAATGATTATAATTTTCACAGGTGATGGTAAGGGCAAGACAACCGCGTCACTTGGGCAGGCAGTACGTGCAGTTGGCCGAGGGAAAAATGTTCTAATGATTCAATTTATAAAAGGCCCGTGGCAGTCGGGAGAGGATGTGTTTGTGCAGAAAATCAAAAATCAAAAATCAAAAATGAAAAATGAAAAGAAAGAAACTTTTCTGAAGGAGTTCGAAAATTTATACAATTTCGACATTAAAAAAATGGGACTTGGATTTGTCGGAATCTTGGGAGATCAGCTTCCGCGCGAGGAACACGCGAAGGCGGCGAAAAAAGCGCTGGAGTGCTTTAAAGAAGAATTGCCAAAGCGAGATCTAATAATTCTTGATGAGGTGAATGTAGCTGTGTCTTTGAACCTGATAACAGTGCAAGAAGTTTTAGATACAATAAAAAATTTGCCCAAAGAAAAATTAGTTATTTTCACGGGTCGCGGCGCGCCGCAGGAATTTATAGACGCGGCTGATTTGGTAACGGAAATGAAAGACGTTAAGCATCCATTTTGGGGCGGCGAGCTTGGTAAGACGGGAGTGGAGTTTTAGCCCTAAGGATTTTTGTCGAAATCTAAACTATGCCGTATAATCTTCATTATGCGAGTTTCTGTTTCGGACATCGTAAAATATGAAGGAAAAGAAGTAGAGCTTACCGGCTGGGTGCACGCGCGGCGTGATCACGGAAAGCTTATTTTTGCGGATGTGCGTGACCGGAGTGGTTTTGTGCAAGTTGTATTCGGGCCGGAAATCAAAGTGGCGCAGGATTTGCGCTTGGAGTATGTTGTAAAAATAACCGGAGTCGTAAAAAAGCGACCGCCCGCGATGGTGAACGATAAAGTCCCAACCGGCCGTCACGAAATTGCGGCGGCATCTCTCGAAATCGTAAATCCAGCAGCAGCGTTGCCGATTTCTGTTGATACGGATGGTATGGAGATCAATGAGGAAGCGCGGTTGAGGTATCGATATTTAGATATTCGCCGCGAGCGGCTCAGGAAGAATTTGGAATTTCGCCACGCGGTCACAAAATTTATGCGTGATTTTTTATGCGAGAAAAATTTTATCGAGGTTGAAACTCCAATACTCACGAAATCGACGCCAGAAGGAGCGCGGGACTATCTTGTGCCTTCGCGCTTGTACAACGGAAAATTCTACGCGCTCCCGCAGTCTCCTCAGCAGTACAAACAACTATTGATGGTTGGGGGATTGGAAAAATATTTTCAGATAGCCCGCTGTTTTCGCGATGAAGATACGCGCGGCGACCGTCAGCCGGAATTTACCCAGCTGGATTTAGAGATGAGTTTTGTTGAGCGAGAAGACGTGATGAATATTACAGAAGAGCTATTGATCAAGCTCGTCAAAACATGCGCTCCGGAAAAAGAAATTCAGGAAATTCCGTTTCCGAGAATCTCATATAAGGAGGCGACAGAAAAATACAAAACGGATCGGCCGGATATTCGAAAGGATAAAAATAATCCGAACTTGCTGGCATTTTGCTGGGTGATAGATTTTCCTTTTTTCGAGAAAACAGATAAGGGAGGGTGGACATTTACGCATAATCCATTTTCCGCGCCGAAGCCGGAATTTATGGACGATCTTCTCACTGGAAAAAACATTCCCGACATTTTGACAACGCAATACGATATTGTTTTGAACGGCTACGAGGTGGGCGGGGGAAGCATCCGTAACCACAAACCCGAAGCGCTCAAAGCGGTGTTTAAGATTATGGGGTTTGACAATGAGCGCATACAAGCGAATTTTGGCCATATGCTCGAAGCGTTTTCCTACGGCGCGCCGCCGCACGGCGGAATAGCTCCAGGCATAGACAGGTTAATTATGATTTTGCGCAACGAGCCGAACATCCGCGAGGTGATTGCGTTTCCGAAAACAGGCGACGGGGTTGATCCGATGATGAAGTCGCCAAGCGAAGTGGACAAAGAGCAATTGGATGAGTTAGGATTAAATGTCGTTATAAGAAAAAAATAAAATAATGAAAAGCAAGCGTCCAAAAGAGGAAATTACGTTTGTAATTGTGAAACCAGATGGAGTTCGGAAGGGTCTTATTGGCGAGATTATACGGCGTGTTGAGCAGCGAGATTTGAAAATTGTAGCGCTCGAAATGTTTCAGCCGACACATGCGCAGATCGA